>JAYRVB010000060.1:0-9810 GCA_041918775.1 Chitinophagales bacterium | reverse complement strand
CGCTCTGTATACACAGCACCATCGGCAGTTGTGGCCTTCACGATATACATACCTGAAGGGCTGTCGGTAATATCCAGCACGATCATACCATTGTCGCTGTTTACCACTTCGCGACGAATATTTTTTCCGGTAAGGTCATACACTTCAAGCGTGATGCCTCCTTCAAAGGCGTTGAGGAACTCCAATTGGAATACACCATCTGCGGGATTGGGATACACAGACAATGAAAAATCCGGTAAGGTACCTGCTTCTAAACCGGGCAGGATATTGAGCGTATAATCTTCTACCTCGCCATAGGTAAAGGTTTCGCAAGGTGTTGGATAACCGCCGTATTTTGCGCTGATACGCAGGCGTGTGGCACCTGTGCTTGCCGCAAGCGGAATAGAAAATGTTTTAGAAAAATTGCCCGAGCTTATGGGTTTTTTCTGGAAGATCTGTTCACCGGCATCGCTGAAATCTCCATCGCGATTAAAATCAACCCAACCTTTCCAATACATTTGATAGATCGTTCCGCTAAAACCTGCGCTATAGGTAAGTGTGTAGCTGCTGCCTTTTACCACATTGGTGCTTAAGGCTGTGCCATTGTAATATCCACCATCGCTTCCTGAAGTTCGGTTGATACTTCCGATATTGACATAATCAATATATCGCGAGGTTGAACTTGTGCCTCCGGTTGTGCAATAGGTGATTGGTGAAATAAAGTTTACGGTATAATCTTCCACTTCGCCATAAGAGAATGTTTCGCACGATGTAGCCAATGCATTATATTTCATACTGATACGCATGCGTGTTGTTCCTGTTTCACCGGCTGGTACTGTGAAGCTGCCACTTACTGCTGCTGTTACGCCAGCACTATTGTATACATTTTCACCGGCATCCGCAAAGTCATAGTCGTTGTTATAATCAATCCAAATGCTAAAATATTCTGTGTATACCGTACCGGTATATCCGGGTGTTAATGTAAAGCTGTTAGCGGCGCCGGTAGTGAGGTTTATGGTAATACCTGTAAAGTCTTCATAACCACCATTATTTCCTGAATTATTTGTAGTGCCACTCATGGAAACAGTTTGCAACCATTCATCGGCTGTGGAAGTACCCAATGATGCACAATAAGTTGGTGCGCCACCACAACTGGTCACACATCCTGCTGCGCTAATGGTATTTCTGATAGCGTTTCCGGGTTGTAATCCAAATCCATTATTAAAATTGATGCCGTAACCGGTGAGGTGGCAATAACTCATAATGGTACCGCCGCCCACAGGTGCGGGTCCGGGAGAACAACCACCTTCTGTAGTATAACAATTGTCGATGGCACCGCCGACCCAGGCTGAACAATTGTGTGTGTGGTAACTACCAAACAAGTGACCCATTTCGTGTGTTACCACCATGATGGTCCAGCTATAGGTTGGAAAATCAGCATATGATGCATCGATATCGCTGTAGCAATATTTATTGGAGTTGCACAATCCATTGATCGTTGCAGCTACACCACCTAACCCACCCGGATCCAAAGCCACCAGATGGGCAATATCGCCGGTGAAGCTAGTGCGATAATCCATGAAGTCGGTAAGCGCACTGTAGGAAGATGCGGATGAATATCCATCAGAAGTGGTCCATACAAAAATGGTGCTGATGGCAGTAGGTACACTTTCGTTTGTGTAAATAATGGCTGAGTTATTATAAATACCTGTTACGTAATTTACGGTAGCGGTAACAGATCCTTTGTTTTGATATAAACCATAATCAGCTTCGAAATAAATTTTCGGACAATTTGTGATGCGCGAGCTTCCTTCCTGCTCCATGATGTCGTGGAAAGTGTCGAGGTATTCCGGATCATCGGGCGTTGCACAACCGGCGGTTTCAGGGATCACTAATACATCCTGATCTGAGTAGATCATATAATCGAACTTAGCGCCCATGCCGTAGCGGCCGATATTGATATTGCCATCTGCGTTACTGGAAACCACGCCCATAATTTCATCTTCAAAAATGCTGATCGCTGCAAGCGAGCCGGGATCGCCTTTGATGATACCGTGATAGTATACGCCGGGGGTATATTCCACCGCTTCGCCATTGCTTTCGCTGGTAACTACGGAGAATCCGTCGGCAAAGGGGTCTACCTGCACCAATTCTAATGTAACAGTTCGGCCGTTTTTGTAAGGAAATGAAAATTCTAAAGCCCCATTTCGTTCCAACCAGAGGTTTTTGGTGGCTGTAAGGTCGAGGGTCGTGTAGGTGATATCGCGGGCAAAGGCGTCACCTTGTTCGCGATATGCAGGATTTGTGTTTTCGGTCAGCGATTGTATCTGTTTAAACGCCACCTGTTGATCGCGCGCCTGCTCCACCAGTCCGGGTACAGGCATTTGGGCGAAACTCAGTGCTGTTTGTGCACATAAAAATACGCCCATAGCACATTGTGCGAAAAGCTTTTGCATACATGTTCAATTTAGAGGTTAAGTGTGTGGGCTGCCTAAGGATACTTAAAATTACAAAATCCCGACACCCGCGCAAACTTTTATGCACCAGGGTATGTCACAAATGTAGCCTCAGATGTCCTCGGTCATTTTGCGGACCACCTTCCATTCGCTGAAGAATTCCTTGGCGATGATGCGGAAAAAGGCATATACCGGCATGGCGGCGATCATACCGGGAACGCCGGCCAGACTTCCGAACACAAGCACCACGAAGAATACTTCCAGGGGATGTGCCTTGATGCTATTAGAGTAGATGATGGGTTGCGAAATGAAATTGTCGATCAATTGTATGGATTGGAAAAGGATCAACAATTTTATCAGGAGGGGTACGATGTCGAAATTCGGATCTACACTTAGGTTTGTGGTTACACCGATAAGCATACCGAACAGCATGCCAATAATGGGCCCGATGTATGGGATAATATTGACGATACCTGCAAATAGAGCGATCAGCCAGGCGTTTGCACCGAAGCCGAGAAACAGCAATCCGGCTGCGACCAAAATAAATACGATGGTGGATTGGATGATCAACCCGACAAAATATCGGGTCAGATAGGTTTTTGAAGAATGTAAAATGCGACGCGCATTTGATTCCAGTTTAGTGGGTGTGAGCGTCATCACGATATTATAAAATAGGCGTTCGTCGCGCAGAAAAAAGAAGGCTATAAAGGTGATGGAAAATAAGGCGACCACAATATTGCCGAGTCCACCAAGTATATTATTGAAAATATGCGTGAGCGAGGTTGCGTTAATGGCGTTATTGAGTGTTTCCTTTAGCATTTGTTCCACCGACTTTGGCTGTTCCTCCGTGTTCTGCATACTCACCAGCATGGAGTCGAGTGATTTGATCTGGTTGTCAATACCTTCGGCCACTTTTTCTGTATCGATCTGAGAGATGGTATTGGTTTGTTGAATGACCAAAGGTGTAAAGATGGCCGCAACACCAAAGATGACGCCGAAGAGCAGGAAAATCGTGATAAGTGCGGAAAGTGCACTGGGCATTTTAAATCGACCGATATGCAGTTTATCCAACAGATCGGCAATGGGCTTGCCAATGATGGAAATGATGGCGCCAATGATGAAATAAAAAATGATACCGGTAATTTGCATCAACAGCCACACCAGGCCAAAGATCCCGGCCAGCGTAAGTACGATGATGAGGGTGGTGCGAAATACGTTATTGTTGATCCAGTGGTTACTCATAGTGCATCCGATACAAGGTAAAGATACATAACCGCATGCAATCGGCATGTTACATAGATACCGGCTCAATTGAGCGGCATGAAAAAGGCCGTTCACGCGGAGCGGCCTGTAAAGGATATGAGGTTCGAATGTTAGCAGCACCCGCCGCCATCATAAAACCAGGTAGAGCCTGAAATAAAGATCTCCGGATGTTGGAGCTTTGACAGGTTACCGGCGGTTTTGTCGCATACGGCCAACGGCTGATTTGGCATGAGCACATGGCCGGCATGGTCATCGAAGTATTCTTCATCACCGAAATAAATAGCTGTTTTTCCGGTGAACACACAGGGGCCGTCAGCAGGCATCGGATCTTTGATGGCACATACTTCTGCGCTTTCGATATACAGCAATTCGCTGGTGGCATAATGCTTTGGATCGAGGATGCGGTATGGTCGACGTGCACGCACTTCTACGGTACCAAATCCAATATTGGTGATGCGGTTGATGTATTCCTGTAAGGGTAATGAACCGCTCAGACAAAGTGCACGCAACTGTTCATCATCGCGCAGATTGTCGGGAATAGGTTGTTCGCAGGTTGGATCACTCATCACCAGGCGCGCATGTTTTTTCATGGTGCGATACATTTCACGTAATGCTTTCTCCAGATCCTCATCACGGAAAATATTGAAGAGGCAATTTTGTGCAGCTATGTCGACACTATTGTCTTCTACCGGTAAATTAAATGCATCGCCTTTGCGCAGATCGATGAATTCGCGTTTGAACCATGGATTGAGTTTTTCTGCTTCGAGCAGGTTTTCGTGACAAGCCTGCAGCATTTCATCAACCACATCCACACCGATCACACCACCTTTGCGGCGAGAGAAATACGCAAATTGCAATAATTCCATTCCACCACCAACACCAACATATAAAATGGTTGGATCATTGATGAGGTCACGTGGGTTAACGGTGCTACCGCAGCCATAATTCATTTCCAGCATTTTTTGTGGTATCACCAATCCCGGTAATTGCCATACTGGCGTAGTGGTACAACACAAACCCTTTTGTGGATTTTCGGCTGCTTCCTTGTATACATTTCTGGTGGTTTCTAAGTACGTAGTTGACATAGTTATCTTGATTTTTTTGTGATTATAACGTGTATTGTATGATGAAAAACGAGGCAGCTGCTATGAACGCTGCAATAGGTAATGTTAGTAACCAGGACCCCGCAATCTTTCCAACAAGGGTAAGGTCTGATTTTTTATTGATGAGGCCAATACCAAAAATACCGCCTACTGAAACATGCGTTGTGGATACCGGTAGTCCGCTCATACTTGCCGTCCATACTAATGTTGCAGTAACCAGATTACTAGTGAAGCCCTGTCCAGGGTTCATGTAGGTGATCTTTTTGCTCATGGTCATTGCTACTTTGCGTGTGTTTAACAAGCCACCTGCGGCCATTACCAAGGCAACGATGATGATCATCCACGGCACTGAAAGGAATTTTACCAATAATAACAGACCGGCAATTTTTGGAGCATCATTCATACCTCTTGCAAATCCGACCGCGCCGGCACTCAGGAAATGTAACCCATCCAAAATGCGTTGCGCGCTTATCCCAGCAACATGTCCGTTATAGGTTTCTTTTGGATTTTGGGTTATAGATATGGAAGCAGCCATCAGTTGATGATGTGACTGGTCGGGCTGTGTCATTTCCAGGGTCGTTTCCTTTTCAATACCCAGCCATTTGCGCAAACTGCGGAAAAGCAGATATAAAACGATGCTTGATGCACAGGCAATAAAAGGACTTAATAATAATGGCTTAATAAAGACTTCACCGAGTTGCCGTGTATTCATTTCTGTGCCAACAGCAACAAGGCCTGCACCGGTAAGTGCACCAACGATAGCATGAGTAGTGCTGATAGGGATACCGATCCTGGTTGCCAAAAATACAGTGGCTGATGCACCCAATGCGACAGCAATAGCAAGTGCAGGGTCTTGTAAATTTTCATCTGGTATAAGTCCTTTGCCGGAGAAATTACTCATAAGGCCGTGTGCCATATATATAGCAAACAAACATCCTGCAAGGGTGGTAAGGGTACCCCAGCGTAGCGCTGTTTTAAAAGATGTTGTGCCACTACCGAATAAGGTGGACACACCTTTAAAGTTGTCGTTTGCGCCATTCGCGTATGCGAGAAATGCAGCTGCCAATAAAATGATCAAAGCTGTCATCTGATCAATTGCATTAAGGTTGGAAATTTCTGCAGATCCTCCAGGGTATCTATGTCAGTGCATGTGTCTAACAGATACACCGTGTGTTGATGTTGCTGGATATCCTTCTGTGTTTCACGAAAAAGTTCAGGTTGACTCCAGGGTTTGTGCTCCATTACCCACCTGTTCCATTTGGTCATACCAATCAGGTAATATCCGCCGTCATCGGCAGGGCCTATCACAAAATCGTGGTCCTTTAGCGCTGCGAAAGCATCTGAAATATGTTGTTCAGTAAGTGCGAAACAATCTGAACCGATCATGACCACCTTCTTGTATTCATTTTTAAATGGAATAGAGAAGGCATAGTCCATGCGCACGCCGAGATCGCCACTGCATTGCGTGTATTTTTTATATCTGCCTGTAATGAACAGGTCATTTCGATCTACCACATCCGAATAAAACACAAACAGATCGACAGGTAGTTGTTCAGTAACTGATCGGGTATGTGTCAATAATTGTTGATACACGGCCAATGCAGCATCGTCGCCGATATCAGCAGCGAGTCTGGTTTTCACCTTGCCCTTTTCAGGGTTTTTGATCATAATGATGAGTGCGTCGCGCATGTCATTTGTTTTTTGATCTCCACATCAGGCTGTTGCGCCTCCGCATGAACTTCCGCTACCGGCAGTGCAGCCAAAACAATGTTGATTGAGTATGATCTCTCTGTTTACCAGTTTGTTGAGGTCCCAGTGATCAATATGATTTGGAGCGTCTGAATGCACGTGCAGGCCAAGCATCTGATTAAAATCGCAATCATACATATAGCCATCCCATCCTACAGAGATCGTATTTCTGCACATAACACCTGCAGCTGCTACCGGATTGTAGGCTTCAATGAGTTTCTGCATATATGACTCATAATTTCCTGATTGGATCAAATAATCCAGGAAACGAGAAATCGGCATATTCGTGATACAGAACAAATTATTGAACTCAATGTCGAAATTGCGTTTCAATTCTTTTTTGAATTGCTGCTCAAGTGTGAACTGTGCAGCAGGCAGGAAAGCCCCACTCGGATTATATACCAGATCGATGGTCAATCCTGAACCCGGCTTACCGTAACCAACGGCGTTCAACATTTTCAGTGCAGCGATGCTGTCCTCAAACACGCCATCACCACGCTGCGCATCGGTGCGCGATTTATTGTAGAATGGCAATGATGACACCACTTCCACTTTGTGTGCAGCAAAAAACTCAGGCAGATCGTGGTACTTTTTATTGGCCATGATGATGGTGAGGTTACAACGCACCATCACCTTGCGACCCAGTTTGCTGATCTCCTCCACAAACCACCTGAAATCAGGATTCATTTCCGGGGCTCCTCCGGTGATGTCTACGGTTTTGATATCGGTTTGTGCCAATATGTCGATACACCGCTGCATGGTTGCGCGGGTCATGATCTCTTTGCGATCGGGACCTGCATCTACGTGACAATGCGCGCAGGTTTGATTACACATATACCCCACGTTCACCTGGAAAATATCAATACCGGTTGGCTTCAATGGGAACAATGCAGACTCAGCAAGCTTGTCCTCGAATTTGTCGAAGTCGGCTGTCGCAACCTCATGCGTGCCCAATACCTTGAGTTGATATTCGGTGTCGGCGAGTTTATGGTGTTGTGCGTGTAATGATTTTGTTGTCTTCATTTTTCTTTTCCTGAATTGTCTGTAATACGGATGTTCGGTGATGACCGTTCACTCACATGGTGAGTTCTTTGAACTTATTCATCATTTGTGTTCCGTGCACCAGCGAAGCACCGCCGCGAATAGCAGCCGCTACGTGGATCGCTTCCATCATTTGTTCTTCGTCGCAACCCTTGGCTAAAGTATCTTCGGTATAGGCATCAATGCAATACGGACACTGAATGGCATGTGCCACTGCAAGTGCGATCAATGATTTTTCACGTGCGGTCAGTGCACCTTCTTCAAAAACTTTTCCATAGTAGCTGAAAAATGCTTTGCCTAATTCTGCATCCCAGTCTGAGATCTTGCCAAAGTTTTTTAAATCTTTCGGGTCGTAATACGTAGTTCTGTCCATGATATTGTGTTTATTATATTAATGAATTCATTATGTACACCATATACAGGTGTAAGCGCAAACCTGTATCCGAAAAACGGATACACGCAGGTGCATTTGATCACATGTGTAGGATCAGCAGGCCGGTGGGGCACGAGATCCGATATATATACGCATGTGCGCAGCTATCGGATCTAAAAAAGCACTGGCAGTTTTGGTGGCCAGAGAGGCCAGCAGGGCGCGGAGTTGAACGACCAGCGACAAGTATTGTTTATGCAATCGGATCCAGGTGTTTAATTGCGTTGCACTGTCTATGTCAGCTTTGCGCGAACAGGTATAGATGCCTGCTCCCTGATCCAGATAGGTTTGATAAATGGACTGGGTTAACTGTGCAGTGGCCCAGGCTAAGGAAAGGAATTGTGTGCGGTCGTATAGATCCTCGCGCAATCCAATGAGGTAAACACCTCCATCGGCAGCCGGGCCTATTACGGCAGCATTGTAGTAAAGCGACTCTGCGGCTTCATTAAGGTCATCGGGTGTAAGTGAAGGGCAATCGTTGCCGATGGCGATCACACCCTTGTAACCCATGGCATAGATCTCTTCAAAGGCATTGGCCAGTTTCTCACCGAAGGAGCTCCCGTGCTGATGATCGCTGTCTATCACGAAACATGATAGTCCGGAGGCCCGGGCGGTGCGCTCTGCGTGGCCGATCAAATGTTCAGCTATCAGGCTGTTGGTGCGGAGGTGGTGGCGACCCGAGAGGTCTTTGGCGCGCGCTTCTGCTTCACGTGTTCGCGTAAAGAGTAATAATGCGGTTTGTGCCAAGTGATCATTCATCGAAAACTCCTTAACCGATGCCTGTAGGATAAGGTTCGGCTAAAGTACGTAAAAGTGCGTGATCTCCAACCCCGGAAACCTTCATGTAGCAAGGTTCGGAGGCTGTAAGTGGCGTAGATCAGGGGCTTTTGTAAATGTTAAAGTTGTTCAAAAATTTGGTGGCTCACCTATTCATCGTAATTTTGCGATAGAATAAACACTTATGGGCATCAGTAAGCTTGAAGAATTTACAGTACGCGACAACAAACTGGCCAAGTATGCCAAAGCTTTGTCGCACCCTGCCAGAGTGGCTATCATCAGGCTTTTGATCGAGAAGCAGGCTTGTGTTTGCGGCGACATCGTTGATGAACTTCCCCTTTCGCAAAGCACCGTTTCGCAGCACTTGAAAGAACTTAAGGAGGCCGGCCTCATTAAGGGCGATATCGAGGGTGTGCGTATTTGCTATTGCATAGACGAAGCCGAATGGGAACAGGCCAAACAATACATTGGTGGCTTATTTGAGGCGTATACGGCCAGTCGGATACGTTGTTGTTGATTTTTTTTTGTTTCACATGATCGTAAAAATACGATTAAATTAAAAAAGAAAACAGATGTTACACGAAATCGAACTCAAGGAGTTGGTAAAGCAGAAGTATGCTGAGATCGCCAACCAGGACAAAGAAACCAATATGTCGTCATGTTGTGGCGCCGGTGGTTGTTCTACGGAAGTGTATAATATCATGAGTGATGATTACACGCAGCTCAAGGGATATAATCCGGATGCAGATCTTGGATTAGGTTGTGGATTGCCAACGCAATTTGCCAAGATCAAAAAAGGCGATGTGGTGATCGACCTCGGTAGTGGTGCAGGGAATGATTGTTTTATTGCACGCGCAGAAACCGGAGAAACCGGAAAAGTGATCGGTATTGATTTTACACCGGCCATGATCGCGAAGGCAAGAGCGAATGCAGAAAAGCTGGGATTCAATAATGTGGAGTTTCGTCAGGGCGATATTGAAGAAATGCCGGTGACATCCAATGTGGCCGATGT
>JAYRVB010000059.1:0-11920 GCA_041918775.1 Chitinophagales bacterium | reverse complement strand
GTGTTACAGCATTATGGGGCAGCAGCTTTCCACCCGTGTGGCAGATGTATTGCGGGAGCGGTTTCTCGCGCTTTATCCCAAGGGAAAGCCCACAGCAGCTCAGATACTGGCCACCCCATTTGAAACGCTGCGTTCTATCGGATTGTCGAATGCCAAAGCACAATATGTATTGAATGTGGCCGCATTTGAAGAAACACATGGTATGGGAGTGAAACAACTCAACCGCATGGACGATGCCGAAGTAAAGGCCTACCTCACTACCATAAAAGGAGTTGGAAACTGGACAGTAGAGATGTTGCTCATGTTTGCCTTAGGGCGAGAGAATGTTTTTGCTCCCGATGATCTTGGCATCCAGGTAGCCATGCAAAAACTCTATCGCGTTTCCTTTACTGATAAACGCAAGGCAAAACAGCGCATGGAAAAGATCAGTGAAAAGTGGTCGCCCTACCGCACTTATGCCTGTTTACATTTATGGCGACATAAAGATGGTGCATAAAAAAACGCCGACCCTGAAGTCGGCGTTCATTCAAAACCCATGAAACATGTAACAATTGCTTGTGGTGTCAGAACACCTCAGCAACCATCTTTACCCTGAATTTTACCACTACGGTAAAATCTGCAGGCACTTCATTCACATCACCGGTCAGGTAAATCATTGCCTGATGCGGATCATTTTTTATGAGATCGGTAAGTTTGTTGATAGCAGTCTGGTCATAAGTTAATGTGCTTTCATATGCGGCGGACAGCAGGTTCACATTTTGCACTGTCGCGATCAGGTGACTATCGCTGCCATCAGATTCAGCCACCATTAGTGAGCCGGAATTGATCTGCTGAGTGACCGGTCCGGAGAACGCACTAACATAGTAACTGATCTCAAGCACTTCTATGGATTTAATATGATCTGCATATTTCGAGATCATATCGCTTTCTGAGGCTGCATCCAATAATTCCTCACCGGTAAAGGAAGGATTATTTCCATAAACAACAATACTTGTTTTGAGGTCGAATTCTTCCTGAATATCCAACAGATCCTTTTTACAGGATGAGGTCATCAAAACAGTAGCAGCGACCAAACAACCAAGGCTAAGGTGTATCGCTTTCATAGTTTGACATTTTATATGTCAAAGAGACAGCAGATACAAGAAGTAAATGGTGACACCCATTTATGTGGGAGATGACTTATCTTACTTTCTGCAACAAAAAAGCCGCAAGGTCATCCCCTGCGGCTTTGCCATTGGAAATCTATTCCAAGTATAATTTACAATGTTCTTGTTTCGGACTTAGGTTGACAGCTGGATGGCGGGCACTCTTTTGTTGGAGGGCAAACCTGTTCTGCAGTGGCAGCTTGTTGCGCAGCTTTACCATAAGGACACTCACCGGCTGATTGTGTATCGCAGTGTGCCGACTTAGCCTTTTGTGCCGGTGTGCACAATTGTTCAGTTGCAGTTTGATCAGGTGCTGTTTGCTTGGTAGTGAATGCATAAGCGGTGAGCACCAATCCGGTGGCAACGATAACCATTGCGAGCATGAATTTTTTCTGCATGTGTTCCTATTTTTTTGTAAATATACAAGAAATCAGATTTCCAAACAATAGGCATTCACCGCCATAAATTTTTTTTTGCCAACCGAACACACCCATCACACATCCCCGGGAGGGCGAATAAAATCCGGCGTGGGTGCTAAAATTCGGCCCGATTTATGCAAATTTGTAGTTTAAACCAATATACATGAAGAAGTTCATTACGTTGGGTGTAATATCCGGCTTCTGCATTGCGAGCATATGTGCGCAAACGCTGCAGCAGGTAAACACCTCCGGCCAGGTGATCGGCACGGTTCCGGTTGCTGAAGAGCCACAGGGCGAAAGTTTTTCGTACAAGACAGAGCAATTTGCCGACATAGCCATTTTGCGCTATACGATACCGGGTTGGGACAAGCTTACCCTCAATCAGAAGATACTGGTATATTATTTAACGGAAGCAGGATATGCCGGTAGAGATATCATCTGGGATCAGAATTATCGCCATAACCTTGAGATCAGAAAAGCGCTGGAACATATCGTAAGCAATTACACCGGAGATAAAAGCAGTCAGGAATGGCAGGATTTCATGGTATACACCAAGCGTGTCTGGTTCAGCAATGGTATACACCATCATTACAGCACAGACAAGATCATGCCCGCATGTTCAAAGCAATATTTTATGTTGCTGGTAAAATCGACAGGCGCACAGATAGATCCAAAGGTGGTTGACATCCTATTTGATCCGGCCATCGACAATAAAAAAGTGAATCTCGATCCGAAGAATGACCTGTTATTCACCTCTGCCACGAACTTTTATGCACCGGATGTTTCACAAAAGGATGTAGAGGCCTATTATGCCGCACACATAGATCCAAACGACCCGACTCCGATATGGCATGGATTAAATAGTCGTATGATCAAAACAGATCAAGGGCTAGTGGAAGTGTTTTACAAAGAAGGCGGATTATACGGTGAGGCGATCACGCATATTATTGAAAATTTACAAAAAGCCATGCCTTATTGTGAAAATGATATGCAGGCTTATGCACTGAAATTACTCATCGATTATTACAAAACCGGCGACCTGAAAACCTGGGATGCGTATAATATTGCCTGGGTGAAGGATACCAAGGGTGACATTGATTATATCAATGGTTTCATAGAGGTATATAATGACCCACTGGGTTATCGCGGATCCTTTGAAAGCATCGTAGAGATAAATGATTTTGAAGCCTCAGAACGCATGCAGGTATTGGCCGAGCATGCCCAATGGTTTGAAGACCAGTCACCGATCGACAAAGCACATAAAAAAGCAGACGTGGTTGGTGTTTCTTACAAGGTGGTGAATGTAGCGGGCGAATCAGGTGATGCATCGCCATCCACCCCTATCGGTGTAAACCTGCCGAACTCAAACTGGATCCGTGCCGATTTCGGTAGTAAGTCTGTAAGTCTTGGCAACATCGTGTATGCCTATGAGCAGGCAGGAAGTTCAGGTTTATTGGATGAATTCTGTTATACTCAGGAAGAAAAAGATCGCGCAAAAATGTATGGTTCGCTGGCAGGAAAAATGCATACGGCCATGCATGAAGTGATCGGTCACGCCAGTGGTGTCATCAACAAAGGTGTTGGTTCACCAAAGGAAACTTTGAAGAACTATGCCAATACCCTGGAAGAAGCGCGTGCCGATCTGGTCGCCTTGTATTACATCATGGATCCGCAACTGGTGGAATGGGGATTGATCCCTTCACTGGAAGTGGGCAAAGCAGAATATGACAGCTATATCCGAAATGGGTTGCTTACGCAATTGCGTCGGATAGAACCCGGCAAGACCATTGAAGAATCGCATATGCGCAATCGCCAGATGATCGCTGCCTGGGTTTTGGAAAAAGGTCAGGCTCAAAACGTGATCGAGCGCAAAGTGGTCAATGGCAAAACCTATTTTGTGATCAATGATTATGCAGCGTTGCGTGTATTGTTCGGACAATTATTGAATGAGGTACAGCGCATTAAAAGCGAAGGAGATTATACCGCAGGCATGAAACTGGTAGAAACCTATGGCGTGCAGGTAGATCAGGAAATTTACAATGAAGTGATCGCACGCACAAAACACATGAATGCGGCGCCTTATAGCGGATTCATTAATCCGAAACTCACCCTGGTTCAGGATCCTCAAACCAAGGAGATCACGGATGTAGTGGTGAGCTATCCGGAAGATTTCACGCAGCAGATGTTGGAGTACGGCAGTAAATACAATTACCTGAAATCAGGTAAGTAATATCGTTACTATAGTCTAAAAACGTCCTGAACACAGGTTTCAGGGCGTTTTTATTCTTTTAAATGGTGATGAATATCATTTTTCCTGCGTTGACACAGTACTATTTTTGCATCGAATTCAAATAAAACCATATGATTCATAAACGCAACGCATCCGACTTCATGACCGGCCAGGTGATCGTGGCCGGCGAAAACAACACATACGATCAGGTGATGGAGTTTTTCACCAAGCATAAGATCCAACACCTGCCGGTTGCCCGGGATGGCAAACTGATCGGTATCATCAGCATCAAAGACATGCTGCAATACCTCCACAATGCTATATCGCAAGGGCAGGCTGTGACTGCAGAAAGTTTATCGGCGGGCTTCTCCATAGATAAAGTAATGACGCCCAATCCGGTAGCTGTTCAGAAGCATGCACCGCAAACCGAAATTCTCGAAATATTAAGCAGCGGTAGGTTCCAAGCGGTTCCGGTACTGGATGGAAATACGATAGTCGGCATTATCACCAACAAGGATATCAGCCGCTTGTATCACTACGACGCAACACATATTTTGTGACAGGAAAAATATTGCCCTCACAAATATTTTAGGGAAAAAATATTGTGAAAGTTTGGGTTGTACTGTATATTTGACCTGTTTTTAAGGGATAAACAAGCAGCAAGCATCTCGAAAGGGATGGTTGCTGTTTTTTTTTGCGGAATACCCGGCTTATCCTTAATGGATAGCATCATAAAAAAAGCTGTTCTTTTCAGAACAGCTCAATAATTGAAGGTTAAGAGTGAACTATCTTACAGCGGCACATATGTAACCGCTTAAATCCGCTTGTGTGTGCACCGGTATTGCAACTATTGCAGTTGGCTTTTCCATCTAAAATTAGGGAACTTCCCGGGCAATCCAAAGCTTAGGACCGATAAATAAGGTAAAAGCAGTGTATGAAGTAAGAAAACCCGCTTTATTCGCGATATCCTGTGCGGGGAGCCGTGGGTTTATTTGTAATCAGCAATGTTGAGGTATTGCGTGCAGAAAGCATATTCCTTTTCCTGGTTTGATCCCACAAGAATGATGCGTCCGGGGGCAAATTCCTGAATCAGATCGAGATACCATTGTGTGCCCTGCTTGTCGAGGTTAGTAGTTGGCTCATCCAGCAATACCATCGTAGAACGAGCACAAATGGCCATTACCAGTTTTACGCGTTGCTTCATACCACTCGAGTAATGCTTCAATTGTTTGTGTCGGTGTTTTTCCAATCCGGTGCGACGAATGATCTCTTCTGTACTCAGTGCCTGTATCCAGGGTTTGAATTGTGCCTGAAAATGCAGCGATTCTTCCAGGGTGAATTCATCCATAATGTCGAGATAAGGTGCTGCATAACTCACATGATGAAAGATCATTTCAGCAGGAATGTTGTTTCCATCCACTGCATAGGAAGTAGTACCGCCACTGGGAGTCAGTTGTCCTGCCACGATGCGCAACAAAGTAGATTTACCACTTCCGTTCGGACCTATGATGGCATAGGCATTACCCGCAGAAAACGTATAGGAGATATTACGAAATATCCAATCGTAATTGAATCGTCGGGAAATATCGTTTAAGGTAACGATCATTCGTTGATATGGCGGAAGCCCTTCATCACCCCTTCTTTTGAATTCCGGATGAAGGTGACAATATTATCGCGCTCGGCTGAAGCAGGTAATTCCGCTTCGATATATTGCAAGGCTTTGGTTACGTTGAAACCTCTTACGAAAAGCAGGCGATAAATATCCTGAATATGCTGGATGGTTTCTGCGGAGAATCCTCTTCTGCGCAAGCCAACTGAATTCACACCGATATAGCTTAATGGTTCGCGACCTGCTTTTACAAAAGGCGGAACATCTTTACGCACCAATGAACCACCGGCGATGAATGCGTGTGCACCTATCTTAATGAATTGTTGCACAGCCACCAGACCTTCCAGTATGGCCCAATCGCCTACTTCAATATGTCCTGCCAGGTTTACCGAATTGGCGAGGATCACATTGTTGCCGATCACACAATCGTGCGCCACGTGCGAATAAGCCATCAGCAAACAATTACTGCCAACCACTGTTCTGAAAGCGTATTTAGTACCGCGGTTAATGGTAACACATTCGCGAATGGTGGTGTTATCGCCGATCACTACTTCTGTTTCTTCACCGCGATATTTGAGATCCTGCGGCACACCGGACACCACTGCTCCCGGAAATATCCTGCAATTTTTACCGATGCGTGCACCAGGCATGATATTTACGTTAGGGCCTATCCAGGTGCCTTCACCGATGACCACATTTTTTCCGATAGAAGCAAATGGTTCTATCACCACATTATCGGCAATCTGTGCCTGGGGATGTACGTAGGCTAATGGTTGATTCATGCTAATGCGCTGCGCTTAACTACTTGTGCGGTTAATTCTCCTTCAGTAACTACCTGATTGCCCACATAGGCGGTCGCCTTCATTTCACAAATGCCACGACGTATTGGTGCAAGCAATTCCATTTTTAACAATAAAGTATCTCCGGGCAGTACTTTGCGTTTGAATTTTACTTTATCGATCTTGAGGAAATAGGTATCGTAATTTTCGGGATCCGGTACTTTACTCAATACAAAGATACCCCCGGTTTGCGCGAGTGCTTCAATTTGCAGTACTCCCGGAAATACCGGATTATTTGGAAAGTGTCCCTGAAAAAATGCCTCGTTAAAGGTTACATTCTTTAACCCAACGATATGATTCTCGCCCATATCGATGATCTTATCCACCAATAAAAATGGATAGCGATGCGGAAGCATTTTAGAAATGCGATTGATATCGAGCAGAGGCTCTGTATTTGGATCATAAAAAGGACCAACCATTTGCTGGCGACGCAATTTATGATACGCCTTTAGTTTTTTGGCAAAGGCCACATTGCTGGGATGTCCGGGGCGTGTGGCGATGATCTTTCCGCGTATCGGTTTTCCGGCAAGAGCCAGATCGCCAACAACGTCTAATAATTTATGTCGCGCAGGTTCATTGCTCCAGTGTAATTCGAGGTTGTTGAGTATCCCCTCTTTTTTTACACTCACCGATTCTTTGTTGAACATGCGTTTGAGCTTCTCCATTTCATCACCCGACACTTCCTTGTCGACGATCACAATGGCATTATTCAGGTCGCCTCCTTTGATCAGGTTGTTTTCATACAACATCTCCAACTCATGCAAAAAGCAAAAAGTACGGCTGTTGGCGATCTGATCGCTGAAATCGGCAATATGGTCTAAAGTAGCGTGTTGCTTGCCAAGTACACGTGAATCAAAATCGATCATCACTGTCACCTGGTAATCATCTGCAGGCATCACGGTCATTTCCGTTTTGCGTGCAGGATCTTTAAATGTGATGTTCTCCCCTATCTGAATGTATTCACGCTCAGCTTCCTGTTCATCCAAACCAACGGATTCGAGTGCATGAATGAATTCACGTGAAGAGCCGTCCATGATAGGTGTTTCAGGACCATTGAGGTCGATGATCACGTTATCAATACCCAGGCCAACCAGAGCAGCTAGTGTATGCTCAACGGTGGCAACACTTGCCTCATTTTTAGTGAGTGTGGTACCTCGTGCCGTGTCTGTCACCAGATCGGCGTCGGCTTCAATGATCGGTGCACCCGGTAGATCTGTTCTGCGAAATTTGAACCCGTGATTAGCAGGTGCCGGTTGAAAGGTCATTTGCACCTCTTTGCCCGTATGCAGTCCCACTCCGGAAACTGTTACAGGGGCTTTAATGGTATGCTGATATTCTTTTTTCATACTGATTGCTTTTTTATCCGAGTGAACAAAAAAGCGCTGGTTTATTTCTCGAGTAATTGTTTGATCTGTTCTTCCAATACTTTGATGCGTTCAAGCATTTCAGGCAATTTGCGAAATACGACCTGACTGCGCATGCTGGCATTATAATCAAAGGCCGGTGAGCCTGTTAATGATTGATTTACTTCTTTTACGTTTTTAGATACACCAGATTGTGCATTGATACGGGTGCCGTCGGCGATCACCAGATGGCCAACGATGCCCACCTGTCCGCCGATGATACAATTCTTACCGATCTTGGTAGATCCTGAAATGCCCGATTGCGCGGCGATGACCGTATTTTCACCAATCTCCACATTATGGGCGATCTGGATGAGGTTATCCAGTTTGGCCCCTTTGCGAATGAGTGTAGAACCCATGGTTGCGCGGTCGATTGTGGTATTTGCGCCAATCTCTACGTGATCTTCAATCACCACATTGCCGGTTTGCGCTACTTTCTTGTAGGTGCCATCTTCCTGCGGTGCAAATCCGAATCCATCACTGCCGATCACCGTGCCTGCACCAATGATGCAGTTACTGCCGATCACACAATCATCCAGAACGATCACGCCGGGGAAGATGCGGGTATTGGCGCCTATTTTCACGCCTTTGCCCAAATAAACATTCGGGAAGATGATCGCTCCTGATGCGATTTGGACATTGTCCGAAACCACCGCATGGTGACCCACATGTACATTTGCCCCAATGACCGCTGTTTTTGCGATCTGACTGCTGGATTCTACTGTATTGGCTGCACCATTGCCATTGGACATGATCTGATATTGATCCAGCACTTTGGCAATTGCCGTATAGGCATCTTTTACACGTATCAGTGTAGCGGCTACCGGCTGATCGAATTCCTGATCAGCATTCACGATCAGCACTGAAGCACCGGTAGAATAAGCATATGGAAGGTATTTGGGATTGGCGAGGAAGCACACATCCCCTTCCTGACCTTCTTCTATTCTGGCGGGTTTACGCACTTTCACCAATGGGTTTCCCTCGAGGGTACCTTGTAGAAAGTCGCAAAGATCACGCGCAGTAAACTCCATCCGGTCAGGTTTCTTTCGGGTAGCAAATATAGTGCTTTACCACCGTACCCGCCAACGCCGCCAGGTTGAGATTGTCACTGGCGCTGGCCACATCCAGGATACGGCCATTGCGGTATTTGATATGGATATTGTTGGCTTCGAGGTTGTAGGCGCTATTGGTGGTCACATCGTTGAATACAAAATATTGCAGATCGAAGGCGTCGGTGATCCCAAAGCTTTGCTGCACCTGCGCGGTCACATCCGCTATACGCTGCGCGCTGATCGGCTCACTGTCCAGTTCAATACGGAAGAGGTCGCGGTTGATGATGGCCTTGCTCAGAAAAGAGAGCACACGGTCTTCGCTTTGCTGCCATTCCTTGAGTGCGGTGTAGATATCGTAATCGTCTAAGCGCGCATATTGCTCCAAAATGGCCGGTTGCTCATCGAAATCGCGCACCGTGATGTCGCGATACAAAAAGAACTGCAAAGCAGGAGTGGCGAACAGTTGCACCCCGCTTTTAGCCAGATATCGGGCCCGGTTAAGGGTTTTGATGAGCATCTGTTCCGCGCAGATCACCGTTTTGTGGAGATATACCTGCCAATACATGACCCTGCGGGAGATGATGAATTTTTCCACCGAGTATATCCCCTTGTGCTCGATCACCAGATGATCGTCAGCCACATCCATCATCTCGATCAAACGATCATAGCCGATCACCCCTTCATGCACGCCGGTGAAATAGCTGTCGCGGGTAAGGTAGTCGAGACGATCCACATCCAACTGGCTGCTTACGAGCTGGTGGAGAAATTTCTTTGGGTAGGTACCGGTGAAGATATCAAGGGCCAGACTGAGTTGTCCGTCGAACTGCCTGTTTAGGCGATGCATGAAGCGGAGACTTACCTCTTCATGATGCGCATTGGTGAGGATGGTTTTTTCGAGGGCGTGCGAAAACGGGCCATGACCGATATCGTGCAACAGGATGGCAATGAGGGCCGCTTCTGCTTCTTCCGCACTGATGTCGTGCCCTTTCGAACGCAAAACGTGTATCGCTTTACCCATCAGGTGCATGGCACCCAGAGCATGGTTGAAGCGGGTATGTAAAGCCCCGGGATATACGAGGTGACTGAGTCCCAGCTGATGAATCCGCCTAAGTCGCTGCACCCAGGGATGCTGAATGAGATCGTAGATCAATTCGCCCTGTATCGTAATAAACCCGTGTACCGGATCGTTAATGATCTTTCTTTTATTCAAACGCTGTGGTTTTTGAGGTTTTGTGCCGCTGCGACAAACGCTACGTGTATATCGGAGTATCTTTACGCCAACAATTGCAAAATTAGGTATTTATGAAGAATGGTATCACCATATTGTGGGCTGATGATGAAATAGATATGCTCAAACCACAGATCATGTTTCTTGAAGAGAAGGGATATGCTGTTGTGGCAGTAACGAACGGACTGGATGCGGTAGACAAATGTGCAGATACAGCTATCGATCTGATCTTTCTGGATGAGGGTATGCCGGGTATTTCCGGATTGGAAACGCTCCAATTGATCAAAGAGAAGCGGCCGGATATTCCGATCGTGATGATCACCAAAAACGAAACCGAGGGGTTGATGGAAGAGGCGATCGGTTCACAGATCAGCGACTATCTGATCAAACCGGTGAAATCGCAACAAATATTGCTGACCTTAAAAAAGCTGATCGACAACAAGCGGTTGGTGACAGAAAAAACAGATAGCAATTATCAAAAGGAATTTCAAAAGATCTTCTTTACCCTCCAGGATGCCAACGACCATCACCAATGGTTTGATATTTATAAAAAACTGGTGCACTGGGAACTTGAACTGGACAGAACAGGTACTGCCGGTATGAAGGAAGTGCTCACTTCGCAAAAAGCAGAGGCCAATGTGGAATTTGGTAAATTCATAGATAAAAATTATCCGAAATGGGTTGCCGGAAAAGGCGACAGACCTGTGATGTCGAATACCCTTTTAGAGGATAAAGTATTTCCACTGTTACAGGAGAAGGTACCTACTTTTTTTGTGTTGATCGACAATCTGCGTTATGATCAATGGCGCATGATCGCTCCGCTGATCAGTGAATTGTTTAAAATGAAAAGCGAAGAGCATTTCTATAGTATTTTACCTACCGCCACGCAATACGCCCGCAACGCCATTTTTGCCGGTTTGATGCCGGCTGAAATTGAGAAGCGTTTGCCTTCCCTGTGGTTGAACGATGAGGATGAGGGAGGTAAAAATCAACATGAAGCGGAATTTTTGAAAGATAATATTGTTCGTCACAAACTCAATATCCGCTATAGTTACAACAAGATCCTGAATTACAATGAGGGGAAGCAACTAGAGGACAATATCCTCAACCTCATGAATAATGATTTCAATGTGATCGTGTACAACTTTGTGGATATGCTTTCACATGCACGCACAGAAATGGAAGTATTGAAAGAACTCGCCAATGATGAAACAGCTTATCGTTCATTGACGCGTTCGTGGTTCGATCATTCGCCATTGCTTGACGCATTGCGTAAATTGTCGGGCAAGAAAGTGCGTATCATTATTACAACAGATCATGGCACCATCCGCGTGCAGGCACCCAGCAAAGTGGTAGCCGACAGAAATACCACTACCAACCTTCGCTACAAGAGCGGAAAAAATCTGCAATACAACAAGAAGGATGTGTTTGAAGTGAAAGTGCCTGCAGAGGCAGGTTTGCCAAAGCAACATGTTACGAGCACCTTTATTTTTGCGAAGGAAGATGTGTTTTTTGCCTATCCGAATAATTATAATTACTACGTCAACTATTTTAAGAACACCTTTCAGCATGGTGGTGTGAGTTTGGAGGAGATGGTTATTCCGTTTGCGGTATTTGAGGGGTGAGAAAAGGAACACGGATTGAACGGGTTAAAATGCAAGTTTTAACGGATTTCGTATTACCTGATATTTCTTCCTAAACACCTTACCTTTGCCATTTATGGAAACCTGGGTGTTTACAGAAGCAGAGTGCGATCGCACTGCTGCGCACGTTCTGGAAATTGCGAGGGATAGGAAAATATTTGTTTTTAAGGGGGAAATGGGGTCCGGGAAAACAACATTAATCAAGTCCATCACGCGCATACTTGGTGTGCAGGAACCCACCTCCTCCCCTACTTTTGCGCTGGTAAACACTTATTTGGCAAAAGATACCGAGTTGTATCATTTTGATCTGTTTCGATTGCGTTCTCCCGATGAGTTAGCGGATATTGGATTC
>JAYRVB010000058.1:0-3806 GCA_041918775.1 Chitinophagales bacterium | reverse complement strand
CTAGAACTTGTATAAACATGCTACTATGTATTGCAAGATACCATTGTATGCCGTATCTTTGCCTCATGAACATCGAAAATGCTCAGGCCCAAATGCGAAAAGGAGTGCTGGAGTATTGCATCCTGGCCATCATCAGTGAGGGGGAGATCTACCCTACTGATGTGATCAACCGGCTCAAGGAAAGCAATATGTTGGTGGCCGAGGGAACTGTATACCCCCTGCTCAATCGACTCAAAACCATGGAGCTCCTGAATTATAAATGGGTGGAAAGTAATTCGGGACCACCCCGCAAATATTATCAGCTTACTGATACCGGCCGTCAATTTTTATCCGAACTCAACAAAACCTGGCACGAACTGTCGCATGCAGTCGCCGTAAATACTAAAAACCTAAATATCCCGCAGCAATGAATAAGCTATTATTTGTAAATATTGGTGGTATCGTGTTTCAGATCGATGAAACCGCCTATCGAAAACTGGATAATTACCTGAACAGCATTCGCAGAAAGTATGCGAATACCACAGAAGGTGAAGAGATCATCAGTGATATCGAAAATCGCATTGCCGAATTATTTACCGCAGCAGTAGGTGAACGCGGAGCGATTATGGAATCAACCGTTGACGAGATCATTACGATCATGGGTGCACCGGAAGATTATGAGGATGCTACTTTTGATCAGCAGCAACAGCAGCAAACGCGCAATGAAGCACCTCGTGCTTCTGCCACAAAATTTTATCGCGACAAGGATAACAACATCTTAGGTGGTGTCTGTGCCGGACTTGCGGCGAAGTTTGATATTGATGCGTTGTGGCTTCGCCTTATCTTTTTGGTAGCCTTCTTTTTTGCGGGTACAGGATTTCTCTTGTATATCATTTTATGGATGATCATACCCGAAGCGAAAACAACTGCCGAAAAATTGGAAATGCGTGGCGAGAAGGTTGACATCAACAACATCGAACGCACAGTGCGCGATGGTGCCAGGCAATTTTCAGAAAAAATGCAATCCTTCGGCGACGAAGTAAAAACCACGTTCTCTAAAGAGAACATGGACAAAACCAAGCGCAACACCGGCGATTTTATTGAGAGTGCAGCTGCCACCCTGCGCCCGGCACTCAACACATTGGCGAAAATATTCTCCTTTGGGGTACTCATTATTTCCCTCATCATCATCGTAGCCATCACAGTAGAACTGATGAGTAATTGGGGCAGAAATCTGAACGATGTGGAGTTTATCGGAAACCACATCTCCCAAGGCTCAAATCAGGCCTGGTTGCTGATCACTGCCGCATTGGCACTCGTGGTGATCCCATTATTAGGTATCATCATCTCAGCAGTGAAACATTTACTCAGTATCAGGCAACGTACAAGGTGGATCAGCGGAACCTTAGGTACTTTGTGGACTATTGCCCTCCTTGTGGTGATCTACATCGGCATCACGATAGGACGTAATTTTCAACATGAAGCCAATGTGAGTGCAAAAACCACGATCAGTCAACCGGCAGCAAATACCTTGTATTTGAAACTGGAAAGTAATAACTACGATTGGCCGAATGTACAAGGAGCACATCACTACAAGTCATTCAAAAAAGAAAATGGATATAACGTAAATTGGGGTAGGGAAGACAGCATGATGTTTCGTCAGATCGAGATCATGTTTGAGCGCAGCACAGACACCAACTTTGTCGTGTTAGTGAGCAAATCGGCAAGAGGATACGATCGCACCGATGCGAAACAGAACGCCGAAGCATTCAGCTATGCAATTACCCAGCAGGGAGATAGCGTGCTCATGATACCCGACCTCATCAGTTTGGGTGCTGAGGAACCGTGGCGCCAGCAGAGTGTCGAGATCCTGGTGCGTGTACCCATGGATAAACAGGTGGTCATAGATGAGCGACTTGATTTTTATTTGCATCAGAACGAATATACCTCTGACCTCAAAGACATAGAATTATTCAATACCAGGTTGCGCATGACACCTTCGGGCTTTGTACCTGTAAATTATTAATGCATTTTATGTGCTTTTGTCCCTGATTAGTAGTAAATTATACCTGTTTTTCGATACGGCATATTTCAAGGAAAAGGGTTTTGTATTACTAAACATTAAAAACTAGATTATGAACATTAGTCCCGCCCACTGGCATTTGCTGGTAAATCACTTTCCGATCATCCTGGTGATGACCGGAGCACTTTTCCTTACCATTGGCTTGTTGATGAAGAAGGATGCGATCAAAAGCACTGCTTTATTAATGATCATACTGGCTGCCGTAACCGCAATGATCGCAAACGCAACAGGAGAGCCTGCCGAAGAACAAGTAGAAGGTATCGCAGGTGTTTCTCATAATGCGATAGAGGTTCATGAGCATGCGGCACAAACCGGTTTGGTCATCACGCTCATTACCGGTGCCATTGCGCTGATCAGCGCCTTCGTATTTGCCAAAAACAAAAAGACCGGAAATGCCTTTGTCATCATCACCCTGATTGCCGCATTGGTAAGTTCAGGCTATATGAGTTATGTTGGACTTACCGGTGGTGAGATCAGACATAGCGAGATCAGAGGTGATTTCGGTAGAAATGCAACCGCCGGTCAAACCGAGGCTACCACTCCGCAAAGCGGAGCACAGGAAAGGGAAGATGATGATGATTAATGTGGCAACAATCGTGCACATGCATCTCGCACATTAATTGATCCCGATAGATGCTGTGATCGTAGCGTCGTTGAGTAATTGTTTCAGGATAGCATCGCGCCAGGCGAATTGCGATTGGATATATTTTACTGAACTGTTCATGTAAAATAATTCGCGCGTGTTCACGAGAAACAAACTACTTTCTCCGATAGAGAATTTTGTTTCCTCTGCCTGAAGCAGATCAAATGCATTGGTTCGCATCGTTTGGTAGAGTTGCATCTGCTCCTGTTTGACCTGCGCTTCCTGCGTATATACCTGAGCGCGAATGCGCAGGTCATTCATTTTTTCCACGCGAAGCAGGTCTGTATTTTCTTGCGCGATCCTGGTTAATTCAAGCGAGCCTCTTGCACTTCGGGTAAACAAAGGATATTGCAGGGATAGAGCGAGTTGATAGTCATTCGGTCGAAGCACCTCAGTGCCCGTCAACCCTACCGGATACAACATGCCATACGAGATCGATACTTTAGGCAGTAAGTATTGCGATTTTAATTTTCTTTCGAGATCAAGTGATTTCCAGGTATAGGTATAGCTCAGTATTTCCGGGTGTGCATTCCAGTCTGCTCGAGGAGCAATACCATTGAAAATGCGCAAACTGTCGAGTGGTTCCGGAAGTTGATCATCCCGCAATTGCACCGGTTGAAGATCAGCATTCCACAAGTAGGCATTCACAGCTTGTAGTGCATAGATATATTGTAAAAACGCCTCGTTGTATGCTGTGATGCGATCCTGCAATTGAATGAATGCCTCCAGGGTGTCAATGGCCGCGATGTCGCCTAACTGATGCATAGCCAAAACCCCTGCATATCGGATCTGCGCTCTTTCTATGAAATTACTATGCAGTTGTAATACCTGGTAACTGCGCGACCAGTCCATATAATCGCGGATCGCCTCATAGTACACGGCATTTCGTTGCAACTGACGGGTATTCTCATTTGCGTCCTGCAGGATCTTCGCCTGAGCCAGATCAGTTTGTCGCCTGTTTGTGATCAGGCCCTGTAGTACATCTGCTTTGATCCCGGCTTTGATGAGGCCATCATTCGGAAGTGTCTGACTCGGGTCGAGAAACACACCCGCATTTTGCATATGCCCTGCATATAATTCAATGCCACTATAGATCGGTAT
>JAYRVB010000057.1:0-6994 GCA_041918775.1 Chitinophagales bacterium | reverse complement strand
TATTTGTATGGGTAGCCGATCAAAAAGGGCTGTACCAGCCAATATCCATACGTATAGGGTTGAACATGTCTGTCCCGGAAAGGGATCTGCGGTTGTTTACTGAATAAGCGTTGTAGCAGCCTGCGGTCCATAGAAAGCGGTGCAAAAATAACCGTTTTATTGGTGCTGAACAGCACGCGATGCCATTCGCGACCAAATACTGGCCACCAGGAAACCCGTTACAAGGTCCCAGATGCCCCACCACCCTGCGACTACAGCCATACCACCCATACCATTGAAGAAAGTGAATACGATGATCAATCCGAGTGCTGCATTATGTATACCGGTTTCAATGCTGAGGCATTTTTTATCCGCAAAATCCATTTTGAACAAGGCACCCATGCCATATCCACTCAACATGGCCAGACCATTGTGCAACAAAACCAATAAGAAGATCATACCGATGATATCAATGAATATGGAATAATTCTTTGCAAAGGCAAAAGCGATAAAGCACAAGAATATCACCACACTGATGATCTGCATCGGTTTGCGGATCTTTTGCGTGAATTTTGGAAACTTGTGATTAACGATCATACCAAGGATCAGTGGGATGCCCAGGATGACCACGATGGTATTGAATAACTCCATCGGATCAACACTGATATCGCGCATCAATTCTGCAGTTGGTGGATACAGGGATCCCATAATGGCGAAATTCAGTGGCGTTAATATAGGCGCCAGTAACGTAGAACTTGCTGTAAGTGTTACAGACAACGCCACATTCCCTTTGGCCAGCGAGGAAAGAAAATTACTCATATTGCCCCCCGGACAGGCACCGAGCAGAAAAATGCCTAACGCGATGCTCGGACAAGGCTGCATGATGATCACGATCAGAAAAGTAAGCAAAGGCAAAACGACATACTGCGATAAGAGCCCGGCAATGGCTTTGCGGGGCTCTTCCTTCAAGCGGCGAAAATGCTCCACCTTGAGATCCAGCGCAATGCCGAACATGAGAAAAGCCAAAATGAAATTCAGTAAAAACAGATTGTCCTGGTCAAAACGCAAACTGATCGCATCTATAGATTCACACATAGCCTGATTTTGACCCCAAGATAATGGTTTCCCCAGCGAATCAGAAAATCAGCTTGTTGACGTAGCTTTGCATCTGAAATGAGATCCTATCCACAGGACATTGCGCATATACTTGAATTCGATAAGGTATTGCAGGAAGTTGCCCGCTATTGCGACTCCTCCCTCGGTACCGATCGCGTACAAAAAGTGCGCCCGCTCGATACTTATGTCGAGGTAAAAAAGATCCTACTGCAAACCCGGGAAATGACCCATCTGCTGCAATTTGCGCAGCAGTTTCCACACGACAGGATATTCGATATTCGCAAGATCATTCCACTGCTGCGCATAGAAAACTATGTTTTGTCAGAGCAGGAATGTCATGAGATCAGCAAAGTAGCTCTGTTGTCGGGAAGTGTGATCCGTTTTTTTCATACACATGCAGAAACCTATCCCACTCTGCAAAGTTTTATTTCAGGTGTGGAGTATGTAGCTGCCATCGCTCAGGCGGTTAAGGCTGTGCTCGATGAAGATGGAAAGATCAGACCGGACGCATCTCCGGAACTCATACGCATCACCAAAGAAAAAAACGATGCGATCAGAAGTCTCGGCAAGGTTTTTCTATCTGCGCTTCAAAAATACCGAGGACTTGGATACCTGAGCGACGTAGATGAAAGTGTGCGCAACAATCGCCGGGTATTGGGTATTCAAAGTGAATATAAACGCAAAGTACCCGGAATCATCCACGATGAAAGTGAAACCGGCAGAACCGTATTCATCGAGCCTCAGGAGGTGGTGAATATCCAGAACGAATTATTTGAACTTGAACGCGAAGAAAAACGAGAGATCTATCGTTTGTTGAAACAACTGACGGCCAACCTCTCTCCCTATGCAGAAATACTCGAACGCTACCAACATATGTTGGGCATACTGGATTATACCAGGGCAAAAGGAAAATATGCACTGGAGATACAGGCAAACATGCCCGTGCTGGAGAAAGAAGCAGTGATCTGTTTATATAACGCCCGCCATCCCGTATTGCTCAGTCTCCATAAAAAGCAGCAAAAACCGATCGTCCCCCTGCAGGTCGAACTCGACGAGCAAAACAGGATCCTCGTGATCAGCGGTCCGAATGCCGGTGGTAAATCCGTTGCCATGAAAACCATAGGCCTGTTGCAATATATGTTGCAGTGCGGATTGCTCATCCCTGCTTCAGAACATTCGCGTATGGGCATCTTCAGTCAGATATTTGCTGACATCGGCGACACCCAGTCGCTTGAGGATGAACTTTCCACATACTCTGCCCGATTGGTCAAGATCCGCCATTTTTTGCAATTCAGCGATAAACGCACGCTTATCCTGATAGATGAATTTGGCAGTGGTACCGACCCGGTAATGGGTGGTGCTATTGCAGAAGCCACGCTGCGGATGCTCAATGAGAAAAAAATATTCGGCATCATCACCACGCACTATGCGAATTTGAAATCACTTGCCGCAAACACCATCGGCATGTTCAATGGCAGCATGTTGTTCGACGAGCAGGAATTAAAACCGCGTTACGTACTTGAGGCCGGTAAACCAGGGAGTAGTTATGCGTTCGAACTCGCAAAGAAAACAGCATTGCCAAATACATTGATCGAAGAGGCGCGCAAACTGATCAGCAAAGAACATATTCGTTTCGAAGAATTGCTGAAAAACGTGCGCATCGAAAAGGAACATATCCGTTTGCGCGACAAAGAAGTAAGTAAGAAGGAAGATGACCTGCGCAAAAAAGAACAGGAATTGCAACAGGCACTGGAAAAAACACGCGAACAACGCGAACGATTCAATTTAAAGAAACTGGAGAAGCAGGATGAACACCTGCGCAAACTCGAATCGGATTTCCGGTCGCTGCTCGATGAAATGAAGGCCAAGCACCAATCGCCGGAGGCAGATAATGCTGAAAAAGAAAAAAGCAAAGATGCCGTGCGTAAATTCTTACAGGAGAACAGGCGAAACACCTTCAATGAACGCAAAAAAATAAAACCTACTCCGAGTACACAATGGCAGCGGGGCGAAATTCGCATCGGTGGCATGGTGAAATTAAATTCGGGCAGTGAGATCGGCATTTTGGAAAGTGTAAAGAATAATAAAGCCACCGTCATCTTCAATAATATCCGCACTACGGTAGCCTATGGCGATCTCATCGGTATCGCTTCGGCAGAAAAACCCGTTCAGGCACCTGCAAAAATGCGGATCACCATAGAAGAAGGCGACATGCCTACCGAACTCGACCTGCGCGGCAAACCTCGTGAAGAAGCCATGCTCGAACTCGAACGCTATCTCGACCAGGCGATGATGCGCAAAATGTTCCAGTTGCGTATCGTGCACGGCAAAGGCACAGGAGTGATCCGCGACATGGTGCAACAGGTCATCAAGGGTTATCCCGGCATCGCCGGATATACCTATGCACCCCGCGAAGGTGGTGGTGATGGCGTTACGATTGTGACCATGCAATAAGCCTCCACACCCGCTTACATGCAAAAAGTGTGCGCAATATGTGCGTTACCGTGAAGCAACCGACATAAGTTATTGATAATCAGCTATTTATACCGCATCAGTTTTCCACGAAATGTGCATTTCCCTGTGCTAAAAGTGTGCGTAAAAAACAAGCCCTGCCTATTGGCATGGATATGTTTCCGGAGTATTTTTGATATACCTGGTAAAACAGTCCGGTATCGTTAGCAATAACGGGCGAGAACAACCGCAAGGAAGTTCCGGAAAACAGCTCCGCAAGGAAGCGTGTCATAAGGTTGATCGCAAGGTTGACCCGGATTCGAAATCAGCGGTATTGGTCGTCACCACGGTGGTGCCCGATACGAAAGCGGGATATACCCCAAAAGGTAGATTCCGCTTTCTTCGCTTTAAACATTCTCGAAATTAATGTAGCGCTAATTTCGTTAATGCATAAAACCTCCACCGGTCATGTGGAGGTTTTTTTATACAAGGTGCGCGCAAAGGCGCAAAGAAATGCAATGGCACTCACTACTCACCTCTCACCCCTTTTCACGCGGAGGCCGCGGAGGAGCGGAGAGGCGGAGAAATACAACGGCATTCACCACTCACTACTCACCTCTCACCCTTTAACGATTCACGACTCACGACTCACGATTCCCCCTCAGTACCGTAATTTTGCCTCATGATCGTGAGTGTGTTAGGAGAACCGTATTCGTTTCATCATGTTGCTGCCATGCAATTATGGGACAGGGAAATACAATACAGGCATCTCAGGGATTTTGACCAGTTGATCCGTTCAGTGCAGGATGCTGAAGCCGACTATGCAGTGATCGCAGTTGAAAATACGATCGCCGGGGATGTGCCGGGCAATTATCCCCGGGTGGCAGGCAGTGGATTACGCATCTGCGGGGAGCTATATCTGCACCTCGACATGCACCTGGCCGCCAAACAGCAGATACCTATTCAGGAGCTGCACTCCGTGATCTCCCACCCAATGGCGCTTAAGGAAACGGCCCCTTTCTTTCAACCCTACCCGCATATCCGACTGCTTCCTGCCGATTCTACTTCCACTGCAGCCAAATTCGTGAGCGAGGAAAAAGACCCCGGATTGGCCGTAATCGCCAATTCAGCAGCTATACGATTTTTTAATCTTCAAATAATATCAAAAAACATTGACAATCTTCCAAATAATGTCACTCGTTTTTTAATTTTGTCTAAAAATTCGCCAAATCCGGATGCAACGGGAAAACCGATTAAAGCATCTTTGTTGCTAGTGGGTAAGGTGGATGAGGAGTTGGCACCTTTTGTGCAATTGGGCCGAACCTTGCCGGACGGACGCTTGTATATAGAGTGTCAACATACTGATCCGGAGGTATTACGCCATATCACAGAGCGACTCATCACCGGCGAAGCAAAGGGCATCCTGTTAGGTATGTATCCCATAGGCATCACAGCCAGTGGCAACTGACCGGACGTCCGAACAACAAACACGCATCAACCGAAAACGCAAATATTCAGGCATGAGTAAAGAAATTAAGATCACCCCGCTCAATCAATGGGGATTTACCTTTTCTACACCTCTGGTGATCGCCGGACCGTGTAGTGTGGAATCTGAAGAACAGGTGATGGAAACCGCACTTCAGCTCAAAGACAAACCACTCGACATCCTGCGAGGCGGCATCTGGAAACCGCGCACCCGTCCAAATTCTTTTGAAGGAATTGGTAGTCAGGGTTTGCGTTGGCTCAAAGACGCCGGCAACGCCATCAATAAACCGGTGGCTACAGAAGTGGCCAATGTGAAGCACGTATATGAGGCCTTGCGTATGAACATCGATATTTTATGGATAGGCGCAAGAACCACTGTGAATCCATTCGCCGTGCAGGAAATATGTGATGCATTACAAGGTGTGGATATTCCGGTGATCGTAAAGAATCCGATCAATCCGGATCTCGAATTATGGATAGGCGCTTTCGAACGCCTCAACCGTGCGGGTATCACCAAACTGGCTGCCCTGCATCGTGGATTCAGCACACACGAAAAAACCAAGTATCGCAATATTCCGCGCTGGAATATTCCTATCGAATTAAAGCGCAGATTCCCCGAACTTCCTGTGATCTGCGATCCAAGCCATATATGCGGAACGCGCGAGTATTTACGTGAGGTAGCCCAGACTGCGCTTGATATCGGTTTCGATGGCATACACCTCGAATCGCATATCAACCCGGATAAAGCACTCAGCGACGCCAAACAGCAGGTTACTCCGGATGCTTTCGGCGAGATCATGGCCCTGTTGCAAAAACGCGAATCACTGGAAGAAAATCCTTCAGCTGAAGATCAACTGGAATTGCTGCGCGGACGTATCGACAACCTCGATCACTATCTGATCGAAATGCTGAGCGAACGTATGGATGTAGTGCGCGAGATCGCAGAATATAAGCGCAATAACAACCTGGCCATTGTGCAGCCGAGCAGGTGGACAGAAATTCTCGAAGACCGACTCGCTACCGGCGTACGCAAAAATCTGACAGAAAAATTCATCAAAGAATTATTCCATGCCATGCATAAAGAATCTATTCATCATCAAACTGAAGTGATGATGAAATACGATGATTCTGAAGTGGAAAAAGAGGCTTGATAGGTGAGTGGTGAGTAGTGAGTGGTGAGTAGTTTGCGCCTTCGTGTGCAACTAGCATTTCTCCGCTCCCGATTGCTATCGGGATCCGCGTGAAAAAGAGTGAGTCGTGAGTCGATCACAAGAAATGCACATCCGCGTTGATCCGCTCAATCAGCGGCCGCAGGATCCGTGTTCCTTTGTATTTCGGCACACCGGCACGATTATTTTTCGCCAAAGAAACTCCTCAACATACTCTGTGAACGCATATACCATTCATCCAATACCTGAAAATCAAAAGTGATGGATGAGAAACAGGTATTAGGTACCGAACCTTTGTCTACAGCATCGATGGTAATGCGATATTTTCCCGGAGGCATGTTCAACTCATACACATTGAGGATGGTAAGATCGATGATGCTGCTGCGGAACACAGAAGGATTTTCTCCACCCGGGTTGATCTTATGCCCATCAAGACTGGTCACAATGATGATATCCGCTTTCGCACTTTCATTGAACACCTTTTTGCTGATCTGGTTTCCATTATAGATGCGCATTTCACGTGAAGGCTGCGTGATCTCAAATTCGATGTATTCCTTTTCTCCCATACCCGCAACACCTTCGCACCAACAGGTTTGCCGGGCCAGGTTTTCGCGATTGTCGTAGGTACTGTCTTCATACAAGTGATCCGACACATCAAAAGCAAACAGTGGATGACCACTATCCTTGATGTTGACCACGGGACTATTGCTCTTACAATTTCCATTGATCAGACCGTAGTATCCACTGTTATCATACGCCGTCTGACTAAGTGCGGTGTTCAATACATCTACACC
>JAYRVB010000056.1:0-5048 GCA_041918775.1 Chitinophagales bacterium | reverse complement strand
AATACAAGCGTGGAATTCAGTTTAGCAGCAATAGCAGATCAGGTTGATCAGTGGTTATATGCCAACTGCGCATCATGGCTCGCCCTCACTATCGAATTTGTGATCGTCGGGCTGCTGTGTATTGGCCTTTTTGCCGTATTAGGCCTGGTGCTCATCATGATGGAGCGCAAGGTTTCTGCTTATATGCAATTGCGACTTGGACCGAATCGCGTTGGACCGAAAGGCATGTTTCAAACCCTCGCCGATACATTGAAGTTATTGGTGAAAGAAGGTTTGACGCCAAAGGGTGCCGACAAATTTTTGTTCAACCTCGCCCCATTCATTGTGATGATCGCCGCCATGTTGGTATTAGCACCAATTGGATTTGCCAGAGATTTTGTGATCTGGGACATCAATATTGGCGTGCTGTATGTGAGTGCGATCTCATCCATTGGTGTGATCGGTATCCTGATGGCCGGGTGGGCCTCCAACAATAAATACTCGCTTTTAGGTGCCATGCGCAGTGGCGCACAGATCGTGAGTTACGAGTTGAGTGCAGGTTTGAGCATCCTTACCATTGTGATATTCACTCAGGATCTTAGCCTGGGTTCTATCGTAGCTTCTCAGGCCGATGGCTGGTGGATATGGAAAGGGCATATCCCGGTGATCATTTCCTTTATCATTTTCATTATTGCGGTGACGGCTGAAACCAACCGGGCGCCTTTCGATCTGGCAGAGGCTGAATCAGAATTAACTGCAGGTTTTCATACAGAATATTCAGGGATGAAGTTTGCGCTCTTCTTCCTGGCTGAATATGTGAACATATTTATTGTATGCGCTGTGGGTGCAACACTGTTTTTGGGCGGTTGGATGCCTTTACATATTGGCAACTGGACTGCTTTTAACAGTATCATGGATTACATACCCTCGTCATTATGGTTTCTCGGGAAAACCTTCTTCCTCATTTTTGTGATCATGTGGTTCAGGTGGACCTTCCCGAGATTGCGTATCGACCAGTTGTTGAATCTCGAATGGAAATATTTATTGCCTATCTCGATGTTCAATTTATTATTAGCCACTTTTATTGCCATTCAAGGATGGTATTTATAAACAGAAAGATATTTACCCTAAACATACCCTAACAGTAATCAACAAAAACCATGTTCATCACGAAGTATTTATCAGAAGTGTTTGGTGGCGTAAGGTCGTTACTTACTGGGATGCGCAGAACCGGGTATTATTTTACGCATCACAAAAACATCATCACCCAACAGTATCCAAATGAAAAACCCGAGCTTGCTGAGCGCTTCAGGGGTGAGGTAGTGATGTTGCATGATGAACAGAATGAACATGCCTGCACCGGTTGCACGGCTTGTGAGTTGGCCTGTCCGAATGGGACGATCAAGATCGTAACCAAATTCGATCTCACTCCCGAGGGCAAGAAAAAGAAAGCTATCGACAAATTTGTATATCATCTTGAACTCTGCACCATGTGTAACTTGTGTGTAGAGGCCTGTCCTACTGGTGCAATTACCATGGCGCCCAATTTCGAGCATTCTGTGCTTGACAGAAATGAGCTTACCAAGGTATTGAACAAGCCCGGCAGCAAGATACGCGAAGGGATAGAGTGATCGCTTTTACCCTAAGGGTAAACATCGATCCGGGAGATATACAAGATTGTGTAGTGCCTAAAGGTGGCAACATCTTTAGATAAGTATAGTGCATTAACGACGATTCAGTATTAGAACATGAGCGCTAATTCGATCATATTTTATTTGCTAGGAGCCTTCATTATTGTGAATGGTATATTGGCAATGACTACACGCAAGATCTTTCGTGCGGCCATCTTTCTGTTATTCAGCCTGATAGGTGTTGCAGGGCTTTACTTCTGGATGCATGTGGAATTTGTTGCAGCCGTGCAGATCATCGTATATGTTGGTGGCATCGTGGTATTGATCATTTTTTCCATTTTCCTCACACAACAAACCGGACAGGATATGCCGAGTCCGCATTGGCGGCGTTTGCTCTTTAGTGCTTTAGCCGTATTGTTTGGCGCAGGCTTTACCTATTCTTTGATCTGCGGTCATCAGTTTAACGGTGGTGATGGCGAACAGTTTGACGTTTCACCGCAACGCATTGGCGAGCAAATGCTTGATTACAGCGACACCGGTTATGCATTACCTTTTGAAGTGATCAGTATCTTATTACTTGCTGCTATGATCGGCAGTATCGTCATCGCATTAAAATCCAACTCAGATCGCGCATGAACACCATTACGATAAACCATATTTTGTTCATAAGCACCGCCTTGTTCTTCATTGGTGTATATGGACTTTTTACGAGAAGGAATATGATCACCATGCTGATGGCGGTTGAACTCATTCTCAATAGTGTAAACATCAATTTTGTAGCCTTTAATAAGTATTTGTGGCCGGATAGTCTGGATGGGGTTTTCTTTTCCATCTTCATTATCGCTATTGCGGCAGCAGAGGCTGCTGTTGCCATTGCTATTATCATCAACATTTATCGCAACCACAATTCTATTGATGTGGCCGATAGTGAAGAAATGAAATATTGATCATGAACGCATTTGATTTAAGCATTTGGATACCCTTACTGCCCTTTGCAGGATTTGTGCTCATTGGATTAGTGGGTAAGAAGTATTTTGCTGCACAAAGTGGCTGGCTTGCTACATTGATCATGGCTGCATCGGCTATATTGTCGATCTATGTGGCTGTATCCTATTTCTTTGGTGAAACACCTGCGAATGGCCAGTATACTGCGATCACACCCTACCAGATGGAATGGCTGCGATTCAGCGACTCGCTTTCCATCAATATGGGTATTTTACTGGATCCGATCTCTGTATTGATGCTGGTGGTTGTCACCTTTGTTTCGCTGATGGTGCATCTGTATTCTACAGGATATATGAAGGGAGAAGAGCGTTATGCCACCTTCTTTGCCTATCTGCAGTTGTTCACTTTCTCTATGTTAGGACTCGTGCTGAGCAGTAATCTGTTCCAGATCTATATTTTCTGGGAATTGGTTGGTGTATCCTCCTTCCTGCTGATCGGATTTTACTTCGATAAACCAAGTGCTGTTGCTGCGAGTAAGAAAGCGTTCATCGTTACACGCTTTGCCGACCTGTTTTTCCTGATCGGCATACTGATCATTGGTGTAACTGCCAAAAGCTTCGACTTTGCCGATATCATCTCTATACTGACCTCTTCAGAATTTGCAGCCAATTACACGGCTACCTTTTTAGGCTTTTCGGTGATCACCTGGGCGTTAACACTGATCTTTATAGGTGGTGCCGGTAAATCAGCCATGTTCCCCTTACACATCTGGCTACCGGACGCCATGGAAGGCCCAACCCCTGTGTCGGCGCTTATCCATGCAGCTACAATGGTGGTTGCCGGTGTATTTTTAGTGGCCAGATTATTCCCGGTTTTTGCCATTACCGGAAGTGGGGCGATAGAGATTGTCGCATACGTTGGGATATTCTCCGCCTTATTCGCTGCATTGATCGCGTGCACACAAACAGATATCAAACGCGTATTGGCCTATTCCACCATGAGTCAGATCGGATACATGATGTTTGCACTTGGTGTAAGCAACATGCATCACGATACAGGATTTACGGCCAGTATGTTTCATTTATTCACACATGCCTTCTTTAAATCATTGTTGTTCCTTGGTGCCGGTGTGGTGATACATGCTGTGCACAGTAATGATATGCAGGATATGGGTGCATTGCGTAAATATTTACCCGTAACGCATATCACATTTTTGATCGGATGTCTGGCAATTGCAGGTGTGCCGCCTTTTGCCGGTTTCTTTAGTAAAGAAGGGATTTTGCATATCGCGCATGAAACACATCCTGATATATTCTACGTGGCATTGATCACCAGTGGGTTGACAGCATTTTATATGTTCCGTTTGTATTTCCGGATTTTTTGGGGAAAGAAAGACATTCATTTGCATCACTTCCATGGTGAGGCCGGATGGAGCATGAAACTTCCGCTGATCATATTGGGCACACTCAGCATATTGGCCGGATTTGTACCCTTTGCCGAATATGTAACCGCAACAGGTTTACCTGCCGTGATGGAGCTGGATATCATGTTTAGCATTGCGCCGGTGACCATTGGGTTTGCAGGTATCGCACTGGCCTTGATATTTTATAAAACTGAAAACAATTTGCCTGATCGCTTCTCTGCTACTTTCCGCAGTGGTTATACCTGGGCATACCATAAGTTCTATATCGATGAGCTGTATCTGTTCATTACAAAAAAGATCATTTTCAATCTGGTTGGCCGACCTGCTGCCTGGATAGATAAACATATTGTAGACGGCACAGTAAACTTTGTGGGATTAGTAACAGAAGAAGTATCAGATAGTATTAAAGGATTACAATCAGGTAAGGTGCAAGGTTATGCCATGTATTTTTTTGCCGGCGTGATCGGCCTGGGTTTATTGTGTTTGTATATCTGGTTATAAAATGAATAATGGTGTCCTGTGATTGGTCACCAAAAACGTATAACGTATGAACTTAAATATATTAGTAGGTATCCCGATTCTCACTGCACTGGGCATTATCGCAGCGAGTGGACTTTCCAGGGTGCGCCTGGTAGCAATGGTTGGTGCCATCATTCAATTGTGTTTGAGTATCGCCTTGTTTGTATTGTTTCAGGCAGAAAGACAAGATGGCAATGCTGAGCAGTATCTATTTGCTCAGCGATATAATTGGTTTCCCACTTTAGGGATACACTATCAGGTTGGTGTGGATGGGATCTCTGTAGCGATGATCTTATTGACCGCCTTTGTTGTACTTGCCGGGGTATTGATCAGTTGGAAGCAGGAGAAATGGTCGAAAGAGTTCTTTTTGTTACTCACCTTATTAAGTGCCGGTGCTTATGGTTTTTTCATTGCCACCGATCTGTTTACCTTGTTCTTTTTCCTGGAAGTAGCCGTTATCCCTAAATTCCTCCTGATCGGTATATGGGGCAGTGGTAAAAAGGAATATGCAGCGATGAAACTCGCCCTGATGTTGATGGGTGGAAGCGCTT
>JAYRVB010000055.1:0-2034 GCA_041918775.1 Chitinophagales bacterium | reverse complement strand
TGGAACTCGACAAACTCATCTTTACCAAACAACTCGAAGATGCAGCGCCGGTGATCGAAAGAGCTGAAGTTTTTCTTACAGGCACACATCCCATTCCCGGTTTACAACAGGACATGGTATTTCGATTATTGGTCTACTATATTTTCAAGAAGGATTATGCTACAGCCTTAACAAAACTGCATCAATTGCTTCACACAGACGCCGCGCACACTTTGCGATCTTTTCCAGTGCACCTGCGACTCCTGCAAATACTCATTCACTACGAACTCGGGCATTTACTGCTACTCCCTTCGTTGATACGCAATACGTACCGATTCATGATGCAGCAGGAATTGTATTTCAATATGGAACGCGCCATCCTGAATTTCTTCAGACGCATCCTGAGCAAAACCGGACAACAGGCCCTTAACAAAGAACTCTCACAACTCTCTCACCAATTACACAATATGCAGGACGACTACAATGAACGGCTGGCAGTGAATGCATTTTTTGATTATGGGTATTGGGTGGATTGTGCTTTGAACGTGAATCGTGAGTCGTAAATCGTGAATCGTGAGCCGTGAGTTGGTCGTATTGTCAGTCATGGCACTACTCACCACTCACCACTCACCCTCTTGATTGCTATCAGGAGAACAACTCATTCGCCCTGTTCAAAGGCGCTCACAATTCTGCCGCCGCCGATTACGTCGTTGCCTTCGTAGAAGACGGCGCTTTGACCGGGGGTGATGGCGCTGACGTGTGAGGAGAATTCTATGCGAAGCATATCACCGGGTTCCGCAAAAAGCATGCTGTCGGCACCGGCATTCTTGTAGCGGATCTTGGTGATTGCCGGCATAGGTGCTGTAATGGAATCGTATTTAAGCATATTCAAATGATGCACGAACATGCCATTTTTATTGAGCTCATCTTCTCTGCCGAGTACTACCACATTTTCATGCGGAATGATCTCGGTAACAAAATAGGGTTCGCCTAAAGCTATGCCCAATCCTTTGCGCTGACCAATGGTATAAAACGGATAGCCCTGATGTGTACCCAGTACTTTCCCTGCTTTATCGACAAATTTGCCACCTTTCACTTTCTCTTCCAGACCTTCAACACGTCGCTTCAAAAAGCCGCGGTAGTCATTATCAGGAACAAAACAGATTTCATAGCTCTCTGCCTTATTGGCCAACTCTACATACCCCATCTGCTTCGCCATATCGCGAATTTCTGATTTATGGAGTTGTCCGAGTGGAAATTTCGTGCGACTCAGACAAGCCTGACTTAGTCCCCACAACACATAACTCTGATCTTTATTTTCGTCTTTGCCTTTGCTGATGTAGTACCTGCCATTATCTGTGTTTTGATGCACAGAGGCATAATGCCCGGTGGCAATATGTGCACAATCCAGCATATCTGCCCTTTTCAGCAGCGCCTCCCATTTGATATGGGTATTGCATAACACACAAGGATTAGGGGTGCGACCTGCGAGGTATTCATCCACAAAATTATCGATCACATAATCGCCAAACTCTTCGCGAATGTCGACAATGAAGTGGTGAAACCCTTTGTCCACCGCGATCATACGGGCGTCGTTGATGGAGTCGAGACTGCAGCAACCGGTCTCTTTTTTTGAACCGCCACTTGAGGCATAATCCCAGGTTTTCATGGTAATACCTACCACCTCATACCCCATCTCATGGAGCATGATGGCGGTAACCGTACTATCCAGTCCGCCCGACATCGCCACTAATATCTTTCCGTGTTTCGACATACGCCTGTGCAAAGTTACGTCAGCAGCAGGGAAAAAGTTCCGCGCGAGATTTAAAGGAAAAGGAACACGGGTGGAACGGATTACAACGATTTACACAGATGAATACAACCCTCAACCTAAAACCTTCAACCCCCAACCTCCAACCCCCAACCTCTCCAAAATCAAAGCTTTTTCACAAACACCATAATGTCCTTCCTCCCCTCTTTTGTTGCATAGGGTAAAAGCAGTCGGGCGAAGAGTTCGAGGTAGTGTTTGAAGATGACCTTTTTGCCTGCATCGCG
>JAYRVB010000054.1:0-2055 GCA_041918775.1 Chitinophagales bacterium | reverse complement strand
ATTTGATCTCAAAGGTGGATAATGCGAATGCGGCTCCGGTAGGCCATGCTGCCGCAGGATTTGTAGCCCTAGCCGGGATGGCACTGGCGACAACTAAAAACATAGCGAGTAACATAGTTTTCATAATTTCCTCCTTTTTTATACATATTATTCCACAATCGTGCCAAATAATTGAATTTCAGTTAATAAAAGCTGAATTTCGTTAAATACAGGGCTTACTGTTACCTTTGTGGAGTGATCACCAAGGACACCATAGCGCGCATCATGGATACTGCCCGAATAGATGAGGTAGTAGGCGATTTTGTGCGATTAAAGAAACGTGGTGTCAACCTGATCGGGTTATGCCCTTTCCACGACGAAAAGACGCCATCGTTCAATGTGTCGGTGCCCAGAGGCATCTATAAGTGCTTCGGATGTGGTAAAGGCGGGAATGCCGTTTCCTTCGTGATGGAACACGAACATTTTTCTTATCGCGAAGCATTGATATACCTTGCGAATAAGTACAATATTGAGATCGAAGAAACAGAGCGCACGGATGAAGAATTGCAAGAAGAATCCAGAAAGGAAAGTTTATACATCATCAACGGCTTCGCACAGCAATATTTCCACGATCAGTTATTGCAATCTGAGGAAGGCCGCTCAATAGGACTCTCCTATTTTGAGGAGCGAGGCTTACATCGCGACACGATCGAAAAATTCAAACTCGGGTATTGTCCCGGTGGTGGCGACCTATTCACCAAAGCGGCTATAGATGCCGGGTACAATCAGGAATTATTGCAGCAATTAGGATTGAGCAATCAGTACGGCAAAGATTTTTTCCGAGGCCGTGTGATGTTTACGATCCATAATGTAAGTGGAAAGGTTTTAGGGTTTGGCGGCCGGACACTGAGTGCGGATAAAAAAGTACCTAAATATGTAAACTCTCCGGAAACAGAAATCTACCTGAAAAGTAAGATCGTTTACGGCATACATCAGGCACGCAAGGCTATTGTGCAACACGATGCCTGCTTTCTGGTTGAGGGATACATGGATGTGATCTCCCTGCATCAGGGCGGCATTGAAAATGTGGTAGCATCCAGTGGCACTTCGTTGACACAAGAACAGGTGCGATTGATCAAGCGATATACGCAAAATCTTGTCATTCTGTATGATGGTGATGCTGCAGGTGTAAAGGCCGCATTGCGTGGTTTGGATATTGCGCTGGAAGAGGGGTTAAATGTAAAAGTAGTATTGTTGCCGGCAGAGGATGATCCGGATACACTGGTACAAAAATTAGGTGGAGAAGGTTTCAGAAATTATGTGGATGCACATCGCAAAGACCTCATACATCTGAAAACAGATCTGTTTCTGGAAGATGCTAAAGGCGATCCGGTAAAGATCGCAGGTATCATCAAGGATATTGTTGCCAGTATTGCTAAAATTCCCGATAGCATTACCCGCAGTCTGTATGTAAAACAAACGGCAAAGGCATTAGATGTGGAGGAGCAACTATTGGTCTCCGAAACAAATAAAATATTGCGGAAAGGCGCCTTAGATAAATTACCTCCGCAGGACAAAGCAAGTGCCGAAACTACTGAAGCGCCTATTGCGGTAAGGGAGCAACCTGTATTTACTTTTCATTTAGATGAATGGCAGGAGCGCGATGTGATCCGCTTGTTATTGGACAACAGTGCTTACGAGATCGAAGGTGAAAATGCGATCGCCAGGATATTGCGCAATTTATCTGATGTTGAGATCGATCATCCGGTATATGCACGTGTAGTGGAAGCTTACCGCGATGGTTTTGCACAGGGCATCTTCCTGCCGCAAAGTTTTTTCATCCAGCATGAAGACCCTGAGATCCGGCAATTGGCCATCGATCTGTTGCACTCCCCTTACGAACTTAGCGACAATTGGGAAAAAATGCATGATGTGCCCATTACGGATAAACAGTTTTTGGCAAGGAAAGATATCGTAAAAGCGATCTCTCTACTCAAACTGAAAAAGATATTGCGCATGAAGTATGACGTTGAAACTCGTCTGAAAGAATTGCAATTCGCCAATGACCCTCAGGAT
>JAYRVB010000053.1:0-2592 GCA_041918775.1 Chitinophagales bacterium | reverse complement strand
TTTGTTATTTATTCAGGTGAGCTTGCGAACGGCTGTAAGCCATTGGTTTGCAGCCACCTACAAGGGGATCATGCAAATAATCCCTCAAATGGCTCAAAAACAAACAATGCAACCAGCTCGGTGGCTTAGCTCCCGCAGATTTACGCAGATAAATGCAATCAGCGCGGTGGCACTATTTCCCGCACACTTGTGCACTCCCGCACTGCCACACTCCCCTCATTTGCGTCTTCGCGGCTTTGCGAGAAAACCAGGATAAAACAAACCCGCATTACGCTACAACAATGCTTCAGTAAACCCAATTATTCCATTCTACCAAACAATAGTTCAGCATTTACAGTTGTGGTTTCCATTACCACTTGCAGATCTACCTGAATAATCTGACTAAGTTTTTCAGCAATATAGGTGAGATACGCAGGTTCATTTCTTTTACCTCTGAATGGTACCGGTGCGAGATATGGTGCATCGGTTTCTAAAACAATATTAGGCAAATGTTTTTGTTGTAACACCTTATCAAGACCCCCGTTTTTAAAAGTAACCACGCCTCCAATTCCAACAAAAAAACCCGCTGCAATTATACGGTCAATTTGCACCTCTGTGCCACTAAAGCAATGAAATATCCCCCTGAGGTCATTACCAACGTATTGCTCCACTAATTCGATACAATCATCTACTGCATCGCGCGAATGAATGATAAGAGGTAAACGGTATTTTTTTGCCCATAGAATTTGTTGTTCAAAAGCCCTTTTTTGCTCCGCGATAAAAGTTTTATCCCAATAATAATCGAGTCCGCATTCGCCGATCCCATAATAGGTATATGCACTTTCCTGTAATAGTGCTTCCATAGCTGATAACACCTCCACATAATCTGCCTGAACTGAGCAGGGATGCAAACCCATCATCGGAAAGCAATGTTCAGGATCTTCATCAACCAATGCATGCATCAGGTCTATCGAATCCATATCAATATTTGGCAAATACACTTTTTGCACCCCGGCAGCATAGGCACGCCCGAGTGTATCCTGTCTGTCGGCATCGAATTCAGGTAAATAAATATGCGCGTGGGTATCGATCATGATCACTCGTATTCGATTCAGGCGAGGTGCAACCCTTTAGGTAAAGATTCAGAGGCATAAGGCAAGGCATGAAAAGCATAACCCAGGGCAGCAAAATGCGCCAGTACTTTTGGCAGGGCAGGAAGTACCCGGTTTGCCGCTTTTTCACTATCGTGAAATACAACTATACTGCCATCAGTCGCATGTGTATTCACATTACGAACACAATCATCGGCATGCAGATGCAGATCAAAATCACCGCTGAGCACATCCCACATAATGATATTGTACTCTTTTTTCAATTCGACGATCTGCGCATGACCGATCCTTCCATATGGCGGCCTGAACAAACCTGTTTGTACCAAATCCGCACACAACCGCACCTCATGTATATAAGCAGGCACCTCTGTACGCCAGCCATTTACATGATGAAAGGTATGATTCCCCACGGCATGTCCTTCTGAAATGATCCGCGCAAATAAATCAGGATGTTTTTGGATATTATCCCCAATGCAGAAAAAAGTTGCCTTTGCATGGTATTGCGCCAAAATGTCTAACACCAAATCCGTTACTCCGGGAACCGGACCATCGTCAAAAGTCAGGTATAACGCTCGTGACTTCGGCATATCCCAAACCAGGCTGGGATATACAGATTTCAGATACCAGGGGGTTTTAACGAAGTACATGCTACACAAAGTTAGGGCGAATTGCGCGGAAAGCAGATAAGCACTACCACTTGCATTAGCTGAATTCTCGGCATACGCTTAAATTTGCACCACATTTGCACATCATGGAAAGAGAAATTCGATTGCGGTATGCACCCAGCCCTACCGGAGCACAGCATCTGGGTGGTATTCGCACCGCCCTATATAATTACCTGTTTGTCAGGAAATTGGGTGGCAAACTCATTTTGCGTATCGAGGATACTGATCAAACCCGATATGTGCCGGGTGCGGAAGAGTATGTCATCAATAGTTGTGCCTGGGCCGGAATTACTTTCGACGAAGGTGTGCACCTGGGTGGCCCGCATGCGCCATATCGTCAAAGCGAAAGAAAAGATCTCTATAAAAAATTTGCATTGGAGCTGATCGAAAAGGGTCATGCTTATTATGCCTTTGATACACCTGAGGAACTCGAAGCCATGCGCAACCGGATGATGGAACAAGGCAATCCATCACCCGCTTACGACCATATCACCCGACAATACATGAAAAATTCTGTTTCATTGTCGAGGGATGAAGTAGAGCGCAAATTACAAAATGGCGACCCCTATGTGATACGTATCAAAATGCCGCGCAATGAAGAAGTGAAATTTCACGACCTGATCAGAGGCTGGGTGAGTTTCAATTCGTCGCAATTAGACGACAAAGTACTGTTCAAGAGCGATGGCATGCCTACTTATCACCTCTCCAATTTGGTTGACGACTACCTCATGCAGATCACACATGTGGTGCGTGGTGAAGAATGGCTCCCGAGTGCACCTTCGCATGTAATGACCTATAGAATGTTTGGTTGGGAAGATGTGATGCCATCATTTGCG
>JAYRVB010000052.1:0-1781 GCA_041918775.1 Chitinophagales bacterium | reverse complement strand
ACAATCCATGAAAATCTGAATTCAAATTGCCCACACCCGCATACATCACATCCGGCGCATCCGGATGCACAGAAATATCCATGGCCATTTTTTGTGTAGCCGTTTGCGTCCAGCTCGCGCCACCGTCTTCAGAAACATAAATTCCTTCGGTGGTTGCCGCTACGAGATGTGCGGTATTGTCCGGATGAAACACAATATCCCATATACCCCGGCTTTCCTGATAGGTCCAATCCAAACTGATCTCCCAAGTACTGCCACCATCAGTTGTATGCAATATCCCCATACCCAGACTACCTCTTTCCGTGCGCGTGATCAAACCATGTGTGGTAGAACCATAGCTGTATGTTTCACCCGTACCAATAAATATTTCCTGATTATTCACAGGGTTGATCGCAATGGCACTTACACCCAGGATCGGAAAACCTGTCTCGATATAGGTCCACGCATTTACACCCTGACCACCGGTGGTAGATTTCCATAATCCGCCACTGGCACTGCCCATATAAATTATCGCAGTATCCAATGGATCCAGTGCGATACTGATGGTGCGACCACCCACATTATTCGGACCTATCGATTCCCAAATATCAGCACCATCTGTGCGCATGATGCGTTGCATCTCCTTTTTGCCTGTATAGGCTGCATACCAATGACCATCACGCATAGTGACATGCGGGTAATTTTGCATGGCTGCTACAAAAGCAATGCCATCAAGTGCTTCAGTTTCTGTTTCAAAATGTGCAGGATCCCTTTGCTTAAGGGGCGAAACTACAGCCATCGAAATGCATAGCAACAGCGTTGAGGAGAGTATATAACCTTTCATAGGATGAATTTACGGTACTTCCGCAAACGCATCCAAACTTTATCGTGTTCATAAAGCGTTCAATCGTCTGAGCAGATCTGCACGTTGTTCAACAAGTGCTTCGCGTGTATCAGCAGGCATACGTCTAAAACGCAGCGCCGACAGCCATTTGCGAAAATCGCGACGATAATAAAAGGCTATACTACCGGTGATCGGGAAAGCGATCAGAAATATCAAACCGGATAACATGCTGCCAAGAATTGACCATACAATGACAAACAATATGAGGTAGTAGACCGGAAACAACAATAATCCAATGACATACTGTGCAGAGCTGACAAAGATCTGTTGTTTGATCTTTTTCTGCACGAAAATATGCGGGATCATATAGGGGATGTAGTTCACCACAGCGCCAAACAAGGCAAATGGGAACATCAGCACAAAATATAAAGCCATCGTTACCAGGGTAAAGGGGTGATGGCGTGAAGTATCAAATGTATTCTCGCGGAAGTTGTGCTGCTTCAGGGCATCGCGAAATGCGTGAAAATCATGCACTAAACGTTTCAATGCCTCGTGATCCTGTTTATTTAATGCCTCCAACTTTGGCACGATCTCTTTTTCAGCCAGAAATTTTTTGTAAGGTGTATATTTTTCTCCGCGCGATAATACCCGCTGCCGTGCATATACATGCGACAAGGCAACGATATCGTGGTGGAATGGTCCATGTTGTACGTGTGAGGCAGTTGCTTTCATGGCTGATTCAATATCCTCTTTCAGGATATTGATCGCCTGGGCATTATTTTGTTGATACTGTGCATAATACTCGGCCAGCATGATCGGTTTGCCGAAATGGATAAGCTGCCATTGCTTGAATTTATCTGCGCCTGTGTACATCACCCCTACAGGGATAATATGCACATCAGCAGTAAAATCACTGCGCTCTCCTGCGAGGAAGGCAATGCGACAGATCCCTTTTTTT
>JAYRVB010000051.1:0-15704 GCA_041918775.1 Chitinophagales bacterium | reverse complement strand
GCGACCTTTTTGCGATAAAACATTCCACGCGTCTTTGTTTGCTTCAATGCCAAAATCCCAGGTGGAGAGCACTAATGGTTTATTGAATGCCGGAGCTGAAGCTTTGGTTTCGGCGAATAATGTATGATCACCACTGGCCAGGATGCCTGTACCAAGTGCTGCGTTGCGAATAAAATTTCGACGTGTTGTCATGCAACAAATATCGTAAAATGCTTTGGGAGTGTGGCATGGTTTTACACATTAAGTGCGTGAACCACAAGCGCTTTTCATTCAATGTGCAGCTCATCCACAAACAACCAGGCCGCCTGACCTGCACCGGGGTTGCCGGAAGGAATTTTCCCGAAATTGTATGCGGTGATCTTCACGAATTTCGCAGCAGTGGGCGAAAACTTATAGATCACCGGTTGGTCGGGGTACGCAGCTGTTTTTGGTTCAACAACACCAATGCGCTGAAATTTCTTTCCATCGGTGCTAACACTCACTTCCATGAGTTTGGGTGGATATATCCAACTGCCGATATCTGATAATGTACCTAATGCAACAGAACTGATCGTGTCGATCTGCATGAGGTCAATCACACAGCTCATATCTGTTCCTCTGTAACCCAGCCATTTTGCGCCATTCCAGCTTGGTTTTACCATGTCTGATTCTCCATCAACTAAAGTGAAGGCGCCATTGCCCGGATAATTTTCTGAAGGCTGAGATTCCAATTTGATCGGTTTGCCGGTGGCTTTGGAGAAATAGAGGGAAAGGGAAAATTCCGGTGTGGTTTTTGTCGCGGCGATCTTGATGTCGAAATTACCTGCCACATCAGCAATGATCGGTTCGGTATATGTTGCAGATCTGTACACACCACCAAACAGCGATTGCATACTATCCGTAGCATAGGTGTAGGTAAACCCTGTTTTATGATCCCACGTATCCAACACAATTTGTACACCTGCATTATTTGGGGCAGGGGTGAGGTTTGCCGTATAGCCGTATGCGGAGGTGCTGTATCGACAACCGATAGCGTCTAGCAGGGCAAACTGGCGCGGTAAACGTCGCATGAAGTCGGAATAATCACGTGTAGCTTTCTGCGACCAAAGTACTTCACTCAAAGCCATCAAACGCGGCATCAACATATACTCAACCTGATCGAAATCGATGAGGTACTCACTCCACAAATTTCCCTGTGCGCCTAAAATATATTTTGCTTCTGTTGCAGTTAATGCAGCGGGGATCGGATCGTATGCATATACTTTGCTTAATGGAGTATATCCACCGAAAGCGACTGGTTCAGTATTTTGTGGACCCTGGTAATGATCGAAGTAACAATGCGAACCCGGAGTCATGATGGCATAGTGCCCCTGTTTTGCAGCGTGTATGCCGCCTTCAGTACCTCGCCAACTCATCACCACCGCGTTTGGTGAAATACCTCCATCCAGAATTTCCTCCCAACCGATAATGGTTCTTCCCTGTGCATGCACGATGGAATCTATGCGTTGGATGAAATAACTCTGCAAACCTTTTGTGTCGGTGTTCATCGCTTTCATCAGCGCCTGACAATGTGCGCAGGTTTGCCAAATACTGTGGTCTACTTCATCGCCTCCGATATGGATGTAGGGAGAAGGAAATAATGCGATGACTTCTGTGAGGATATCAGATAAAAAGGTAAATGTTTCCTCGGTCGGACAAAATACTTCAGGATACACGCCATACGCTTTGCCAACAGTATATTGTGTGTCGGCAATACAGCCATACTGCGGATAAGCAGCCAATGCAGCGCGACAATGTCCGGGCATTTCTATTTCAGGAATGATATTGATATTTCGATGCTGCGCATATTTGATCACCTGTTTGATCTCATCCTGTGTATAAAAACCGCCATAGCGAATATCGTCGTAGTTCTGGTCGCGATAATGACCTACCATGCTGCCATCGCGCCACGCACCAACTTCTGTGAGTTTAGGGTACTTTTTTATTTCTATGCGCCAACCCTGATCATCGGTCAGATGCCAGTGGAAATTATTCATTTTGTATAGCGCGAGATAATCGATGTAGGTTTTCACTTCCTCCACGGAAAAAAAATGCCGACTACAATCGAGGTGCATACCTCTGTATCCAAATTGCGGGTAATCGCGAATTTGTGCGCAGGGTAATTGAAATTGATTGGTAAACGGCGACTCGATCATTTGCGCCAGGGTCATCAATCCATAAAATACGCCACCCTGATTTTTTCCGACTATGGTGATGCTGTCGCTATATATATGTAATATATATCCCGCATCCGGTATGTTGAGTGTGCTGTCATAGCGCACATCGATATAACTTTTGTTGTATACCTTTTCCTTGAGCGTTTTTAAAGGCAGTTTGCGCAGGCGCAGGTTGATGTCGCGAAAAGCAATGGCATCCTGAAACGAGGCCATGTCATGCACCAGAATAAAGGTGGTGGGTCGAAAGTAAAAATATCCGGGCAACGCTGTGTATTCCACAGGTGCAGGGATGATCTGATGCTGCATGTTTTGCGCGTGGGTTGTCGTCATCCGAAGGGATGCGCATAACACCATGATCAGTAACAATCCATTACGCATGCGCTCATGTTTGCAGTACACCAACATTAAATGCTTTTTCGATCGGCGCATGATCTGCCATTTCAATACCCATGCTGATCCATTTGCGCGTATCTAATGGATCAATGATCGCATCTACCCACAAACGTGCAGCTGCATAATAAGGATCCATGGTTTCATTGTAGTGATTGGTGATTTTATCCAACAGTGCCTTTTCCGTTTCAGGTGTAATGGTTTCACCTTTTGCTTTCAGAGAAGCCACCTGAATTTGCAGTAATGTTTTAGCTGCCTGTGCACCGCCCATTACAGCGATCTTTGCCGTAGGCCAGGCCACGATCAAACGCGGGTCATACGCCTTACCGCACATGGCATAATTGCCGGCACCAAAACTATTGCCGATGATAATGGTGAATTTCGGCACCACACTGTTGCTTACCGCATTTACCAATTTTGCACCGTCTTTGATAATACCTGCGTGTTCACTTTTACTGCCGACCATAAAGCCGGTCACGTCCTGTAAAAACACCAGTGGTATTTTTTTCTGATTGCAATTCATGATAAAGCGTGCAGCTTTGTCGGCACTATCGTTATAAATTACGCCGCCGATCTGAATTTCTCCTTTGCGTGTTTTCACCACCTTGCGTTGATTGGCCACGATGCCAACACTCCAGCCATCGATGCGTGCTGTGCCGCAAACGATCGTTTTGCCATAGGCTGCTTTATATTCATCAAAGGCGCTATTATCCACCAAACGTTTGATCACATCCAATACATCATATTGTTTGGTGATCTCATCGGGCATGATGCCATAGATCTCTTCTTCTGACAACGCAGGTTTTTCCGGTTTTTGTCTGTCGAAGCCTGCTTTTGGAAATGCACCTATCTTATCAATCGTGCCGCGGATATGTTGCAGACAATCCTCATCATTTTCCGCTGCATAGTCGCAGATGCCACTGATCTCTGTGGTGGTAGACGCACCGCCTAATGTTTCGGCGTCTATATCTTCACCCACCGCAGCTTTTACGAGATATGGTCCTGCGAGAAAAATACTGCCGGTGTTTTTTACAATGTAAGCTTCATCGCTCATGATGGGCAGATACGCACCACCTGCCACACAACTGCCCATGATCGCAGCAATTTGTGTGATGCCCATACTGCTCATGATCGCATTGTTGCGGAATATTCTACCGAAATTTTCTTTGTCGGGAAAGATCTCATCCTGCATAGGCAGATACACACCGGCACTGTCTACCAGATAAATAATGGGGAGTTTATTTTCAATGCTGATCTCCTGTGCGCGCAAATTCTTTTTTCCGGTGATCGGAAACCATGCGCCTGCTTTTACGGTAGCGTCATTTGCCACTACAATACATTGCCTGCCACATACATAACCGATCTGCACCACCACACCGCCACTCGGACAACCGCCGTGTTCTGCATACATACCCATAGCCGTGAATGCACCAATTTCAATACTTGGTGTGTCTGCATCAAAAAGCAATTTGATGCGTTCGCGTGCATGTAGTTTTCCGCGTTCGTGTAATTTATCGATTGCTTTTTTTCCGCCGCCTTCCGATACCTTGCCGAGGCGTTGCCTGAGCGTGGATACCAGTAATTTCAAACTGTCTTCGTTCCGGTTGAATGCAATATCCTGTGCCTGTTTACCCATAGTTTTATGCTGCTGTTGACACAAAAATACAACTACAGCCTGTAAACATACCGTTAAGATGCAATTCATGTATTACCTTTGCAGCGGGCAAGTCCTATACGACCAGCTCCTGCTGAATCCCCCAGGCCCTGACCGGAGCAAGGGTAGGTGGTTGTAGCGGTGCGATGTAGATCACTTGCCCTTTTTTTATTTTCCGGGTTTCAGGATAAATTGTTGAAAACCAGGTCGCTCATTTCCCGTTCAGCGGGTATTTTTGCAATCAACAACTACGCAACATGAAGTTTTTTATCGATACCGCAGATCTGAAAGAGATCAAAGAAGCCGCATCACTCGGCATATTGGATGGCGTTACCACCAACCCTTCACTGATGGCAAAAGTGGGTATTACCGGCGCTGATAATATCAAACAACACTATATCGATATCTGCAATATTGTGGATGGCGATATCAGTGCAGAGGTGATCTCTGTAGATTTTGAAGGTATGGTGCGCGAAGCCAAAGAATTGGCCGCTTTGCATCCAAACATCGTGGTAAAGATCCCGATGATCAAAGAAGGAGTGAAAGCATTGAAATGGTGTACCGACAACAATATCCGCACCAATTGCACGCTGGTATTCTCTGCAGGACAAGCCATTCTCGCCGCAAAAGCAGGCGCTACATACTTATCACCTTTTATTGGACGCGTGGATGATACCAGCTGGGATGGTATTCAACTGATCGAGCAGATCGTGCATATCTATCGCATGTATGGTTTCGAAACGGAAGTACTTGCCGCATCCATCCGAAATCCTTTGCACATTGTACGTTGTGCTGAAGTTGGAGCAGATGTGGTAACCTGTCCACTCAGCTCTATCCTGGGTCTTTTCAAACATCCGCTTACGGATATCGGCTTGGCGCAGTTCCTCGCAGATTATCAAAAAGGTAACGGTTAATTAACCATTATTCTACTAGATTATTAGGCTTTTTGTGTCCGCGTTGTATATTTGCGGGGCTTGTAGACCTGTGTGGGTAGTTCATTTGCATTGCCTTGCGGTTTTTCTGCATTTACCCTATCTTGTGGACTTCAAGCGATAAACCTGTCTGAAAATGTATAGACTTCCATCAGAGGAAGTACTTCCGTTTTTGGTGATGGTGGCAACCTTACTGCTCACCGGTCGCCTGATGGGAGAACTCTTCCGCAAGCTCAAAATGCCCCAGGTGATGGGGGAACTCGTGGCAGGTATCCTGCTTGGACCCTCATGTCTCGAGCACATTGCTCCCGGCACGTATCAGAGCCTATTCTCATCGCATGAAAAAGCAGGCATCGCGTTTGACGGACTCGCGCGCATCGGGATCCTGCTCTTGTTGTTTGTGGCCGGTATGGAGATCAATCTCAAAACCATTCAGAAAAAGGCCAATGCCGCAGCAGCCATCAGCTTGTCAGGGGTGGCTTTTCCGTTTTTGGTTGGATTTGCAGCTTCCTGGTATCTATCGGGTATCTTATGGCCCAATGGGGTAGAGGATAAACTGGCTTCCTCACTCTTTATGGGGACTGCCTTATCGATCACGGCATTGAGCGTGCTCGCCAAGATCCTGATCGATATCGATAAGATCAAAAGCAAATTCGGCAACCTCATGATGACCGCCGCCATGATCGATGATTTCATCGGGTGGATGTTGTTTTCTCTAGTGGTATCCGTGGCGAACCTCGAAAGCGAAAGCAGTTTTGAAGGCTGGCAGGTGATGTTCATGGTGCTGGGTTTTGCCACTTTTGTGCTGACCGCAGGCCGTAAAGTGATCCACTGGTGTTTTACCTTTTCTAACCGGTATTTATCAAGAGGTGGCGGCACCTTATCAGTAGCCATCGTATTTTGCATATTCGGAGCGGTATTTACGGAATGGATAGGCCTTCATGCTATTTTCGGTGCTTTTATGGTCGGGATTGCAGTGGGCGATTCGGAGCACTTTAGTCACCGCAACCGGGAAATGCTCCATGATATCGTTACATACATCTTCGCGCCTTTGTTCTTCGTTTCCATTGGTTTCCGTGTCGACTTTATCCAGAATTTCGACGGTGGTGTGATCGCCTTTGTATTGTTGATCGCCGTTTTGGGTAAAATGATCGGTGGCTATATTGGCGGGCGTTTGGGGAAATTCAGCATCAACGAATCCATTGCTATCGGATTTGGCATGAATGCGCGTGGGTCACAGGAAATTGTACTGGGATTGATCGCCTTAAATGCAGGCCTGATCACCGATCAGATCTTTGTAGCGTTGGTGGTGATGACCTTCATGACCATTATGATCGCAGGTCCTTCCATACGGTATTTCCTTACAAGGCATGCGGACGACGAAGAGGATGAGGATGCCGAAGAAGGGCAGGAAGCGAAAGCCTCTTAGAGATATCCACATACATGCGGAAATACTTCGGCACGATATTTCGTTGTATTGTGTAAAGTTCATCGTATGCAAAAGATCAGCAATTTCCTCTGTGCGTTGACATTTATGTCCACTGCTGTCGCCGCACAGGCCGAAACAGGTGATACCACCTTTCGGAAAGACAATCCCAATTTGCTATACACCACAAAGGATTTTTATATAGAGATACCCGCTAACTGTTACAGTGAGGTGGTATGTGTGGAAGAATTTTTCCTCATACTGACCTTTAATGTGGGCATCGATGGGTCAAATACCATTCGTCAGGCAGGCTATAAAGACGGCGATATGGAATGCAATGCAAAAGCACCCGCAGCTACCACTTACAGGGCTTATTCGTTCAAGGAGACCAAACACGTGATCACTGACAATGGCTATGGGGTGCAGGTAGAATTTGCCCCACAAAAAACAGATGGCGCCCCTCCGTATCTCCAGAAATTTGAATTTACCGGAAAGATGCAGAACGGCGCCCTCAAAGGTATGCTCACCTTTACTACACCGAAGGGTGTAACGCAGGTGCCACTAAATTAAAACGCTTCCAGTGTTTTGCGGATGATGTCGATACACTGATCCATTTGCGCCTCGGTGATCACCAGCGGAGGTGCAAAGCGGATTTTATCGCCATGGGTTGGTTTGGCCAGGAGTCCGTTTTCCATCAGGGCCAGACAGAAATCCCATGCCGATTTGCCCTTATAGTTATCTGTAACCACAATGGCATTGAGGAGACCCTTGCCACGAACGATTCTGATGTAATCCCCACGCATCGCTTCCAGGGCGGTACGCAGTTTATGTCCCATCGCTTCTGCCCGCATGGCGAGGTTTTCATCCAGCAACACCTGCATAGAAGCCATGGCCACGGCACAGGCAAGCGGATTTCCACCAAAGGTGCTTCCGTGCTGACCCGCTTTTATCGTAAGCATGATCTCATCATCGGCCAGCACCGCACTCACCGGCATAGTGCCTCCGCTGAGGGCTTTACCTAGGATCAGGATGTCGGGACGAACCTGTTCGTGGTCGCAGGCCAGCATTTTGCCTGTTCTGGCCAAACCGGTCTGGATCTCATCGCCGATGAACAATACATTGGCTTCTTTACACAGAGCGGCCGCTCCGGCTAAAAACCCGTCGCTGGGCACATACACACCCGCTTCACCCTGTATCGGTTCAACCAAAAAGCCCGCTACATTTGGATCCTGTAGGGCTACTTTGAGTGCCTGGAGGTCGTTATATGGGATGATCTGATAGCCGGGCATATAGGGTCCGAAGTCGGTAGTGGAATCCGGGTCATTGCTGAAACTCACGATACCGGTGGTTCTGCCGTGAAAATTGCCATCGCACACCAGAATGCGGGCCTGGTTTTTCGGGATACCCTTTACGGTATATCCCCAACGGCGACATAATTTGATGGCTGTTTCCACGGCTTCCGCGCCTGAGTTCATCGGCAACAGCTTGTCATAACCAAACAATTTGGTCATGAATTGCTCGAATTCACCCAGTTTGTCATTGTGAAAGGCCCTGCTGGTGAGGGTGAGCGACTTAGCCTGCTCGGTAAGGGCTGCAATGATGCGCGGATGGCAATGTCCCTGATTTACCGCACTGTAAGCACTCAGGAAGTCGAAATACTGTTTGCCGTCAACATCATACATATACACGCCTTCCGCACGATTGATCACCACCGGGATGGGATGGTAATTGTGGGCGCCATAACGCTCTTCGAGGTCGATGAAATATTGTGTTTTCGCTGAAATATGGGTGGTAGTATGCATATAATACAGTTTAATTAGTTGATAATCAATAAGTTATAAGAAAACAAAACGGGCCATAAAAAGCCCGGAGGGTATCAGCAGGTAGCCGATAGGTGATCGAGGAAATCAAGGTTCATATCTAAGAAGTGTCCGATCATGACTCAAAGATACACAAGAGCAGCTACATGGAAAAACAGTTGTGTTTTATAATGTAGGTATCCTGTGTGTAAATAGGCCGACAATCGTCTTTTTACCGAACATTTTGGGCTAACTTTGCATTTGAATAATAAAAGCACAGGCAGTGAAAAGATCGCATATAATCGTGTTGTTCCTGATAGCTATTTCCATTGGGTTGTTTGCTACCAAGCTCACCAATGTAAGTTCTTATAGCAGTTTAGATGATGCCACTTCAAAAGAGGGCGAAACCGTTCAGTTGATCGGCACACTCGATAAGAGTCAGCCGGTGAACTTCGACCCGGTGAAAGACCCCAATGCTTTTAGTTTTCATTTACTCGACAGAGATCAGAAACAGGTGCATGTAGTATGCTATGATGATATGCCACGCGATTTTGAAAAAAGTGATGAGATCGTGCTTACGGGCAAGATGAAAGACAACACCTTTTATGCCGATGAGATGCTCGTTAAGTGTCCTTCTAAGTATCAGGAGAACGAGATCACTAAATAGGCAACAAAGGCATGGAAGAAACACATCAGCACCTGATACAGGAAATCAATCCGCTTTTCGGGCAAATAGGGCACCTGTTCATACTTACAGCGTTCGTTACGGCTTTTTTTGCAGCCCTCATGTATTTCAGATCTGTGCAATCGCAACAGCCTGATCGCAAACAGTATTTTTCTAAGTTAGGACGCATATTTTTCTTTACACATGTCGGTTCCATTCTGGCTGTAGTTACCACCATGTTCATCATGATCTTCAATCATCATTTTGAATATCATTATGTGTGGTCACATTCGAGCTCAGATCTGCAGATGAAATACATCCTATCCTGTTTTTGGGAAGGGCAGGAGGGAAGCTTCCTGTTGTGGAGTTTCTGGCATGTGGTACTTGGATTGTTCATTGTGCGATCTGGTCGCGAATGGGAGCAACCGGTCATGAGTATCCTCACCTTTGTGCAGGTATTCCTGCTCACCTTCGTATTGGGTATTTATTTTGGCGATACACATATTGGTAGCTCGCCTTTTATTTTACTAAAGGATAAGCTTACCTCCGATCCGGTATTTTTATTTGCAGATTATATGCAATTTATTCCTGACGGAAGAGGTCTAAATGCTTTGCTACAAAATTACTGGATGGTTATTCACCCACCGGTTCTTTTCCTCGGCTTTGCGGCAATCACCGTACCATTCGCGTTTGCGTTAAGTGGGGTGTGGATCGGAAAATATACCGAATGGTTGAAGCCCGCATTACCGTATGCATTATTTGCGGGCATGGTACTGGGTACCGGCATTTTAATGGGTGGTGCCTGGGCATACGAGTCATTGTCGTTCGGCGGATTTTGGGCATGGGATCCCGTAGAAAATGCTTCACTTATTCCCTGGCTCATCATGGTAGGTGGATTGCACACCATGGTGATCGCCAAAAGCACAGGACATGCACTGCGCACTTCTTTTGTGCTGGTGTTTCTCGCTTTCTTTTTCGTACTATATTCCTCCTTCCTCACACGCAGCGGGATCTTAGGTGATACCAGTGTGCATGCGTTCGTGGAAGAAGGATTAACCAATCACCTGCTTTTATTTGTTACCACTTTTGTACTACTGGCGGGTATTCCCCTCATCAGAAAATGGAAACAGATTCCACACCCTGAAAAAGAAGAACCTACATCTTCACGCGAGTTCTGGATGTTTGTGGGTTCATTGGTATTGTTATTTGGTGGTTTGCATGTGATCTTTTTTACGAGCATTCCTGTATATAGCGCATTCTTTTCTTTCATCAACGGCATTTTCGGCACTTCATTGCCAACTGAATTAGCACCACCTGAAGATCCTATTCATTTTTATACCGGTGTGCAATTATGGGTGGGCATTTTGATCGCCGTATTGTCGGCATTCGCTCAGTTTTTTAAATATCGATTCAAAGCGGCCGGACTTGTATTGCGCGAGTTGGCCTTTACATTGATATTAAGTGTGATCGCTACCGTGATCACTTCTTTGTTGCTCGACAAGATCTGGAATGTGACTTCCGACAGAGGAATTTTCCATCTGGTAACTGCTTATTCACTGATCATATTTGCCGGTTGGTTTTCGGTATTGGCAAATATGCAATATCTGATCACCGTACTTAAAGGCAAGATCAAAGTGGCCGGTGGTTCTATTGCGCATATTGGATTTGGTTTGTTGTTGCTGGGTATATTGATATCCAACGCCGGTCAAAGGGTGATCTCTGTAAATAATTTCGGTGTGCAGTTTGATGGCGAAGGGATGGATGACACCTTCCAGCGCGAAAATGTGCGCTTACTGAAACATGTTCCACTGCCGCTGCAGGAATATCAGGTCACCTACCTCGGCGATACCGTGATCGGCGGAGCAACTTATTTCGATCTGAACTTTAAAAAATACGATGACGAAACAGGTGAGATCGAGCAGGATTTTACCGTGCATCCATATTTGTTGATGGATAACAAGATGCAACAGCTTGCACCGAATCCGGATACTCGGCATTACCTCGCTTATGATGTATTTACACATGTGACATCCCTGCCCGGTGATGGAAGCAAGAATGCACCTCCGGTGGTTTCAGTAGATACCATCGTAGTGGGGGATACGCTGCATTTTGATACCGGATATTTGGTGCTGCGCGATGTGCAAAGGGTCGACGGCAAAGACACCATCGGCGCTAAAGCCAATTTTGAAGTGCGGATCGGAACGGCCACTGAAAATCTCGCCGTAAATTATCTGATCGCCCTCACAGGTGGCACCGTGCAGCAGGGAATTTCAAACAGCACAATAGGTAGTTTGTCCGTTGGATTCAATAGTATCCTTGTTGAACAAAATGCGTTTGTATTTACCTTGAATGATAGCACACTGAATACCGACTGGATCGTGATCAAATCGATCATTTTTCCTATGATCAATTTAGTTTGGTTGGGTGTGATCGTCATGGCCATCGGATTCGGTATCAGTATGTTCAACCGACGCAGAGAATCGAAGCGCGCACAGGACACAACAACAACCGCATGATCAATTCCTTACTGATAGTAGGTACAGGCAATGCCGCTTGGCATATCGGTCACGCATGTAAAATGGCCGGTGTGGAGTTAAAAGGTATTGTTGCACGAGATGCAATGAAGGGTAGGGAACTGGCGAATTTTTTAGGGGGCATACCCTATTACGCTTTCTTCAATAATTTGCCTGATGTAGATGCGTTTCTGTTAGCAGTGCGCGATGATGCGATCGAAACAGTTGCCGAACAATTAGCACAGGAAGGACAATTAATGATCCATTGCAGTGGCAGTATGCAGGCTGATGTGTTGCAGGTGGCCGATAATGCTTATGGTGTGATGTGGCCCATGCATTCGCTGCAAAAACAAGATCCCGATAGTTTAAAGGAAACATTGATCGCTGTGCAGGGCAATACGCCTCAAACAGAGCAGGATATCTGGCAGCTTGCCTCGCGCATTTCCGATCGCGCCATGATCGTTGCTGAACATCAGCGCATGGCCATGCACATGTGTGCGGTGTGGATCAACAATTACACGAACCACATGCTCAATATTGGCTATCAATTATTGAAGGAGCATCAGGTAGACTTCAAGCTGTTCATGCCTATTTTGCGCACACATATCGCAGCCCTCGAAACACATACACCGGACGAGATCCAGACAGGACCTGCCAAGCGCGGCGATATGGAAACACTGGAAAAGCATCGCAAGATGTTGCACGCGCATCCTGATCTGTTACAATTGTACGATCAACTGGCAGAACATATTTTAAAAACGTATTTAAAGCAATAATTTTGCATTGATTTTCAGGCTATGGTAACTATACGATTTGTTTTTGAAGATGGAAGTGCTCCGCGAGTCATCGAGGTAGAACCCGGGTATTCCGTATTGGAAGCAGCCTTGCTCAACGACATCAAACTCAATCATAATTGCGGCGGGGTTTGTGCTTGCAGCACCTGTCATATCTATGTGGAGAAAGGCATGGAATATCTGCCGGAAACCACTGAGAAAGAAGAGGACTTTATCGACAGAGCCCGCGACCCGCGTTTGAATTCCAGATTGAGTTGTCAGTGCGACCTGTTGCAGGACAACACCACCATCGAAGTCATCGTACCTGATCAATCAACCATCATCGCTTCATAATTGACTATATGCAACAATTCGACGAACCACCAATATACTGGAGCGACCACGAGGATGTCGCACTGAAACTGTACGAACGCTTCGGCGACGATTTCGGCGAGTCTAAAATTTACCGCATTCGTTTTACCGATCTGATCGAGTGGGTATTGGAGATCCCTGATTTCAAGGGAACACGTGAAGAGTGTAACGAGGGACATCTGGAGATGATTCAGAGCGCCTGGGTATACGAATGGCGCGACAATCAGTAAACAGTTTGCTGTTTGTACACCTGTTTCTGATTGAAACACGTTCTATAATAAACTCCATATGCTAGCACACTGGTTAGGGATCATTCGGCCGATCAATTTGCTTTTACTGGCAGCAGGTATGTATGCCATCGACGCATTTTTGCTGCAACCGAATTTTTCTACCTATGGTATCCTCTTTACCCTGGCGGAGTGGCAATTCTTTTTGCTGGTGGTTTCTGTGGTGCTTATCTGCGCCGGAGGGTACATCCTCAATGATATTTACGATCAGGAACTCGATAAGATCAATAAGCCACATAAGGTTTTCATTGGTGAGGGGAAGCTATCTGCAGCAAGCGCTTACCGGGTATATATCGTTGGCACTTTCATTGGGCTGGGGATAGGCGTATATCTGAGTATCGCAGTGGATTTTTGGAAACTGGTAGCGGTGTATGCGCTGGCCATTGCCCTCCTGTATTTTTACGCAACCTCATTCAAGCGCATGGCATTGGTGGGCAACTTCATTGTGTCGCTGCTTTCTGCACTGAGTTTGATCATGGTGCTGATTTATGAGCCGCATTTATATGATCTGGCACGTCCGGGCGACTATTACGTAGCCGGCATCTGCACGCGATTTATTTTGTCGCTTGCTGTTTTTGCATTCGCCACCACAATGATCCGCGAGATCGTAAAAGATATGGAAGATGTGGAAGGCGATGCCGCACATGGCGCATCCACCATGCCGGTAAAATGGGGGATGGGTGTAAGCAGGATCGTCACACTGATATGCATTGCTGCTACCATAGGTGCATTGGTATATTTGCTGCTCCATGTGCTCGATAAAGAGGTGGCTGCTTTTGTGATCTATACGGCAGTGATGGCTTCATGTTTGTTCGCCGTAGCTGTCTGGCTCACCTTTGCACGCACGAAGTCGCAATTACATAAGATCAGTAATTTTATGAAGCTGATCATGGTGATCGGATTGCTGATATTACCCATATATTATCTGATCCAATTTTAAGATGCCCTCCATCATACTCGCCTCCGCCTCACCTCGTCGCAGTCAGATACTGGAAGCTGCCGGTTTTACTTTTACCGTGGTGAAGCCGGATGTTGAAGAAGTATTTGATCCTGCTATGCCTGTGATGGAAGTGCCATTGTATCTCGCCGGATTAAAAATGGATGCTGCACGCAAAATGGTCGCGGACGATGCCTTGATCATCACCGCAGACACCGTGGTCATCCTCAATGAGCAACTGATCGGGAAACCCGTGGACGAACAGGATGCCTTTCGCATTTTGCGCGCGCTATCCGGAAATATGCATTTAGTCGTATCAGGCGTTTGTTTGTACTACAAAGGCAATCAGTATGATATTGATGTAACCACTAAAGTGTATTTCGATCACCTCACTGATGCGGAGATACATGCGTATCTTGATACCTGCAAACCTTATGATAAAGCCGGTGCCTATGCGATTCAGGAATGGATAGGCATGAATAAGATTTCAAGGATTGAAGGCGATTATTATAATGTAGTAGGATTTCCGATGAGTAAGATCTATCCGGTACTCACCGCGTTGCTGGCACTCTGATCAAATACCTGTTTCCTGTATCACTTCGATCAATCGATCGATCTCTGCCTGTGTATTGTAGTAGTGGGGTGATATACGCACAGCCCCTTCCACTTCCTTAGCGGTAAAATCCAATAAGGCGAATTTTTTGTTGGCTGCGCCACATTGTATACCATGTTGAAATAAAATATCTCTAAAGGTATGTATATCACTTTTAGCGGATACCAGGCTGATGATATTGCTGGTATGTTTGCCTTTATCAAGTAAGGTGATATGTGGCATTGCACTTAATTGTGCGCGCGCATAAGCACATAACGCATTGGTGTAGGCATGCACCGCATCTACATCTGCCTGCAAGTAATAACGCATGGCCACCGCTGATCCGAGCAGGAGGGCATACGATTGTTCTACATATTCAAACCGCCTGGCGTCGTTGAGGGCCTCGAAGGTGAATTTACCGGTCCAGTCGGCACCGCGCATATCCGGAAGCATGGGCATGAGTCCGGCATCCAGCGCTTTCTGACTTACATATAATACACCTGCGCCCCTCGGACCGCGCATGAATTTGCGCATGCTGAAGGATAAAAAATCGCATTGCATGGCGCTTACATCCAGAGGTATTTGCCCTGCACTCTGACAAGCATCTACAAAAAACCACACATCTGCTTCAGCGCATAGCGCACCGATCTCGTACACCGGCTGTATCATGCCTGTATTATTCGGCACATGTGTGATACTCACCAGTTTGGGATTATATGTGCGAATGAGTCTCCGAACATCCTCCACATCCACCTCACCGGTTTCTGTATTTGCAGCATACACGATCTGTACACCAAATCGCTGTTGTAAGGCGGTAAACTGTATTTGACTGGAAACATAGTCGTTAATGGTGGTCACGATATGATCACCTGCTGCGAAGGGTAGTGCGCTGAGTGCTTTGCTGAAGCCATCAGTAGCACTATTTACAAATGCGATCTGATGTGGCTGTGTATGCAATAAGGTAGCTGCTGCCCGATAAAAATCCTGAATAGCATCCTGTCTTTCTGCAGCCAATTCGTATCCGCCATAAATGGCTTCATCGCGTAAATAATTGGTGACAGTATCCACTACGATCTGCGGATGTAAAGAGCAGCCGGCATTGTTTACATGTATCCGACCGTTGCATCCGGGCGTATCGCGACGAAATTGTTCGACGGGAAACATCAGTGT
>JAYRVB010000050.1:0-21294 GCA_041918775.1 Chitinophagales bacterium | reverse complement strand
GGTGCCTACTGCCATGATCGACATCAGTGATGGCTTGTCGTCAGAACTCACGCATATCTGCAAACAAAGTGCATGCGGGGCCTTGATACATGAAACAGCGATACCAATACATGAAGAAACCTATGCACAGGCACATACATTTAACATCGACCCACTGGTATGTGCATTAAATGGTGGCGAAGATTATGAATTGTTGTTTACCATACCGCCTCAACTTGCTTCAGTAGTAGAAAAAAATCAGCAAATTTCAGTGATCGGCACCATCATGCCGAAAGCACACGGCATTCAATTAAAATCTCGCAACGATAATTTCTATCCACTGGAAGCGCAGGGATGGAACGCTTTTCAGAAAGATTAAATTCAGGCCGCAGGCAGATCGTCCGCGCATGCGGACATTAGTTGTCGAGATAGAATACTTTATTATATACCCGATTCTCCACAAATACAGAGAGCACATATAATCCATGCGCCTGGGTATCGAGGCGTATGCTGAAAACTCTGCCGGGTTCTATTTTATTGAATACACCTTCGGTGATCTCCCTGCCCTCGATATCAAAAACGTATACCTGGGCTTTGTCATTAGTTTCCAGATCAATACTGAATTTAATGGCACCGCGTACGGGGTTGGTCACTATCCATAACACTTCACCTTCCGGGATTACAGTAGTATCGATAGTCTCCGAGGAGGTATCTACTTGAGTAAAACAATCGTACGGCAAACCAAATATCCATGGCGTAGTTAAGGGTGAGGTCGTGAAATAATCGAATAAGCGTGAGGATATCTTCGACAATCCGGAACCAACCAATATCGAACCATCTTCCTCTTCATCAAAATCATCGGGACATATCCATCTTAAATTATCATAAGCACGCAATGTCTCGCCATCAGCCCATAGATTTGGTCCCCAGCACATCCATGGCGCAACAGCACTATCCCCGTAACATTGCAGAAGGGTGTCGCCACTTATCTGCGCACTGATCGCTTCCTTGATCGCAAAATCCATTAAATAGTTTGCGGGCTCAGAAACTGCTCCGGCATGAAAACTGAGTGTATCCACATATCCGCCATAAGGCATTCCTGAAATAAATAAAAGTTGCACATTTGGCAACTCGGTTTTAATTGCACGCGCCAATTGCACATAGGCCGAGGCAATGGAATCTATGTAAGCTGTAGTACTGGTCACTGTATCATCAAACGAGGGTGCCATCACCCAAACCGCCTGAATTTGTTTCTTTTTTAATCCTTCTGCCTGTATCTCATCAAACACATCCTTCCAATAACTGTCTATAGCCGGATTGATCATATCACGCAAGTCATAGGCATCCAGACATCCATTGATCAATCGCACGCAGGAATCGAAATACCCTGCATCTGAAAAATCGCTGTAAAATCGATTAAAGGATTTCTGCGCATTCACATTGCCCAAAGCCAGTAATCCCACCTTACCATAAATCGTGTCCACATCCCCATTCCAGTTCAATGGCATGAATCTGTTTGCACGTGCAATCCCTGAATCCAGATGCACAACCGGAATGGAATTGGAATTGTCGGGATACAAACCACCTGCATATCCCTCATAGGTTCCACCGGTAAGATCTACCAGTGGAATCAGTCCGGTTGAGGTGTTCTCGCAGTTAATTTGCGCATGCACAACAAAACGAAAAAGGATAAGCGCGCATAAGCTTATCCCTTTTATAAACTGTCTGGTATTTAAAGGCACGAATGCCGACATAAGCAATTATTTATTTAAAATGATTGGCTGTGTTACGGTCTTATCCCCTACGCGCAACTCTAAATAATACATACCTACAGGTTGATCATGCATATCAAACTGATAAAAACTATAGGGTTGCACACCACCAAAAACTTCAGCATGAACCGTGGCACCCGTTTGGTCGATCACGCGCACATGCAGGGCATCTGTATGCACCTCATTAAAATCTACATAAAATACACCGTTCGAAGGATTTGGGAATACCGTGATGTCATGTTTTACAGGAAGCACCTCTTCTTCAGGTGCAATGATGCTTCCATCCGGATTACGTCCATCGCCGCACGACGCCCATTTAGGTGCATCCATGAACCATGGGGTAGATAATGGATCCGTGCGGAAAAAATCCAATAATATATTGGCAAATTTTTCTTTGCCCGCGCTGTTGAGGTGATATCCTCCGCCATCAATCGCAAATTCTGCTTCGCAATTCCAGGTGAGGCTATCCGATGCACGTGGGTTTATTCCATCAGCCCACACATAAGGACCCCAGATCAAATAAGGCACTTGTTTGCCCGGACCTTTATAATTCAGTTCCGGATCTCCGGTGATCTGACGATTGATCAGATCTTTCATCGCAAAATTCTGGTGATAACTGGCCGGTTCCTTGATGATATTGTATAGGGCTTTTGTAGGATCCGCATAACCTCCGTAAGGAAATCCTGAAATAAATACCACTTTTAAATTCGGATAGTAATACAACATGGCATTTAAGGCCACTTTAAATCGGATGACCAAAGAATCTACATAGCTGTCGATATCAGAAGCATTTGAATCGATGCGCGAAGCATGCATCAACCAACCTACCTGCACTTGTTCAGGGGTGAGCCCCTTTTCAGCCAATTTATAAATTCTGATATATTCCCAATATTCCTCATTGCCTATATACATGGAGGTAATGCCATCTGATCCATTAGCAGCATTCACAGGCTTCAAACATCCACTCATGTCGTTATAATCCTTCATGATCTGTATCAAGGTGTTAAATGGTCCACCTACAGTGGATGCGCCAAAACCGGCCACCACCACCTTTCCATTTACCCAATCCACATTACCTGCGGTATCGAGCGGTTTTAATTTGTTGACAATACTCAACCCTTTATTAAAATGGGATGTTGGCGGCGTATTGGAACCTCCGTTGTACAAACCTCCCTGCCAGGTGCCTAAATAATAACCGGTGCCAAGATCAACCAGCGGGATCAACCCTGTTGAATCCAACGCACAATTCAATTGCGCCTTTACATCGGTGCAGGCAGCAACCAGAAGAAATGTTAATCCCGAAAGTATCAGATTCCGCATACAGATGTATTATGCTTGTCAATTTAAGACAGCAAAGTTACAGTATTCGGAAGGCACTAGGAAGTCACCTCAGCGGAGGCACATCACTGTTTCATGAACACCTCGGTCCTCAGCAAGCTTGATGAATCGCTTACACGAACATAATACATGCCTGCCGGAAGTCCATTTAAGTTAAGATAGTTCGCACTCAGGCCACCATGGATGTTTGTAGTAAACTGCTGAACAAGTCGACCTGCCGTATTGCATATCATCACCTGTACTTCCCCATCAGTAAATCCATCAAGGGTCAATAAAGCCTCATCCCCTGCCGGGTTTGGCGTGATCTTCATCGATTGCTCTACAACTTCTGCTGTGCGCAGGTCTGGGTCACAACTCACCCACCTGGCACCATATTCAAACCAGTCGGCGGCAACCTCCGAGTCTTTGAAAAACTTATAGATCAGTTTGCCGGTTTTATCTTTCCCTCTGTCGGAAAGGTGATATCCACCTCCGTCGGGCTTGTAGTCTGATTCGCAATTCCAGCGCAAATGGTCTTCATTATTCGCTCGTAAACCATCTGCCCATAGATGCGGTCCCCAGGCGACCCAGGGTGACATCCTGTCCGGTTCGGTAAATTTCAATGCCGGGTCGCCATTGATCTGGTTTTCAACCAAAAATTTAACAGACCAGTTATTCCAATAAGAAGATGGTTCTACGATCATGTCATAAAATTCCTTGGTCGGATCCGCATAACCTCCATACCCGAATCCGGAAAGATATACCTGTTTCAGGTTGGGAAATTTCGCCAACAGGATAGGCATAAGCTGAGCATATTTATTGCCTACTTCTATCGGTTGGGATGGCCATTCTAAAATTGTGTCTACCCGTGAGGTAACCATGATCCATATCACCTGCACCTGGTATCTGGTTAAACCTGATGACACAACATCCAGCATTACATAATCATCCCAATACCAGGAATTCACAACGGTATCCAGCATAACCTCCAGGCCCTTTGCACCTACCGCACAATTGGCGATACGCAAACAAGGATTGATCGTAGGGTCAGCATCCGCATTTGTTTTAAAATAGTTAAATGCATTTCCTGCGGTTGAGGCGCCGAGACAAATAAACCCAACTTTACCATCTGTCAGGTTTATATTTCCATCTTCACCCAGCGGCATCACTTCTCTGCTGACATTGATACCGGCAGCATAATGCGAATAAGGCATATTATTACTTCCACCGGGATATAATCCTCCCTGGTAGCCTAAATACGTTCCGGTTTTTAGATCGATGAGTGCTCTTAGATACGAGGTATCATTTTCACATGGCAACTGAGCAGAAACTGACATACATACGCCTATCGCCAGGAGTATGAATAACGTGCGTAACGGGGACATAAGAAATGAATTAATCAGTTCAAAAATAATGATTCTTATCATTTGCAAAAGAAATTTTAACTTTGAGTTTCAAAGTGTAGGCTATATGACAGAAAAACAAGGTGCCCAGGCCCTGGAAGATCTTAAGGAGATCAGGTCTATGATGGAACGTTCTTCCCGGTTCATCAGCTTGTCGGGTTTATCAGGCATCAGCGCCGGCATCATTGCCATCCTTGGTGCCTTTGTGGCCGGATGGTACGTGAACACACGTATTCAGGGGGTGAGCTACAATGTGACCACAGGAGGGAATGTGCGCATGGACGATGTGATCTTCCTCTTGTTGCTCGCAATGGTCGTGCTTTTTCTGGCTGTGGGCTCCGCCGCCTATTTTGCCATACGCAAAGCACGCAAACAGTCGCTGCCGATCTGGAATAAAGCCGCAGAATCCACCTTGATCAACCTGCTGATCCCATTGGGCACCGGCGCTATCTTTTGCCTCATTCTATATACCTACGGGATTTTCCTTTTACTCGCACCTTCCACACTCGTATTCTATGGTTTAGCCCTGCTGAACGCCAGTCAGTTTACTTTAAAGGAGATCCGTTACCTCGGCATCAGTGAGGTCGTTTTAGGGCTCATTGCACTGGCTATGCCCGGCTATAGTTTGATATTCTGGGCATTGGGATTTGGCTTTATGCATATTTTATACGGTGCCATTATGTATTTCCGCTACGAACGATGATCGGAGGATTAAATAAGGAATTTGACCACAGGGTGCGACTAGGCATCATGAGCATACTCATGGTGAACAAAGAGGTAGATTTCAATACCATGAAAAACCTGCTCCAGCTCACCGATGGGAACCTCGCCAGTCATATCACCGCACTCGAGAAAGCCGGGTTTGTGCTGGTCGATAAGGCCTTTGTCGGTAAAAAACCACGCACCACCTACTCAGCCTCCGACGCCGGTCGCAAAGCCTTCAGCGAACACCTCAATGCCCTCGAAAAGCTGATCTCCCTGCGAGACGGCGGCCATAGTCACTGACCGGACTAATTTTTTTTCATTCACTTTGAAATTCAAAGTGAATACTTATCTTTGTGCTATGTCAGACCCGAACACAAAAGGAATCATGCGGTATTTCACACTCTTCGTCCGCTGGATAGATCGCTACACCTGGCGCTTTGTGCTCAGTCTCCTGCTCATCGCCGCTTCGGTGATCATGGTTTGGGAACCCTCCTGGTTTGTTTCTGCGATCGATTCACTGCGCATTCCTTATGCATTGTTCTTGGTCGTGTTCATCATGTTCTTTTTTCTGCGGAGCAATTATGCGCTGGCAACGGCAGGTGGTATCGCATTTGCCATCATTGCACCAGGCTTATGGCCTTATTTCAAAACTGCCAACGAAACACCTGCACAATTACAACATGAAAGAAAGATCGCCTTGCAAGATGCGGAATTCACAGTACTGCATTTCAACGTAAAAGAAAATAATAAGCGCATCGCTTCCGTAGCAGAGGCTGCTGTGCAAACAAAAGCTACAGTGGTGAGCCTGCAGGAAATCAGGCCAGCTAATTTTCCGATCGTTGACAGCATCATGCGCCACACCTATCCTTATGTATATTCCGAATTAAATTATCCGGGTTTTGGCATGGCCATATATGCACGTTCGCCATTGCTTTCGGCAAAAACAGAACAACGCAATGGATATCCGGTGATACATTGTACCATACAGGTACAGGACGATACCATTCACTTATTTGCTGCTACCACCAGTACGCCAACCAACGAAAAAGATTTCAAGCGACAGGCACAGGAATTTATATTTATCACCGAATGTGTCAATGCCGTGCAGGCGCCGGTATTATTGATGGGCGATATGAATAGTGTGCCCTGGAGTGAGCATATCGAATCATTGCTCAAAAACACTAAACTCATCGACAGCAGGAAGGACCTGGCTGCCACTTACCCTGCACAGTCGCCCATGCAAATTCCAATTGATTACATACTGCACAGTAAGCATATCGAATGCCCGAATTTTACCACCGTAGGTGGTACTACCAGTAATCACCTCGGCTTGCTCGGTCAATACATCATCAGACATAAAAAAGATGACTCCGGATCAACCAAAAAATGAGTGGCAACGTTTTGGCGATGCCTTTCGCGGAATCGGTATCTTGTTCGCAAGAGAGCGACATGCGCGTTTTCATTTATTTGCAGCGCTTGCGGTATGCCTGTTTGGCATTGTGTTGGAAATATCGAGGTATGACTGGCTCATGATCTCTATCGCCATCGGTCTGGTCATTATAGCTGAGGCATTTAATACTGCCCTTGAAAAAATGTGTGACATCATTCAACCTGCATACGACATACGCATTCGCAATATAAAAGACATGGCCGCCGGCGCCGTGCTATTAAGTGTATGCGTAGCTATTGTGATCGGTGTGGTGGTATTCTTACCTTACTTATCCCTGCTCTGAAATGGATATATATATGTCTGCTCAACATAAAGAAAAGTACTACCTGTTGGTGTGTTCCGTGTTTTGCATAGCTCTGCTGGCTGCGCGAATGGTGTATACCAATACTTTTGAATATCGCTTCATGGCCGTCAATTTGTTTCTGGCCTGGTTACCGTGGATATTTTCGATATGGTCGCTAAACCTAGCCCGTCGCAACATGCGTTGGCTGATGGTGATCACTGCTTTCCTTTGGCTGATATTCTTTCCGAATGCACCCTACATGATCACAGATATTTTCCACCTGAGTGAATTTCCTTCCATGCCCATGTGGTACGACCTGATCATGCTATTGTCATTTGCCTGGAGCGGCTTACTGTTGGGATTTTATTCTCTGAAGAAGATATTCAGGCTGTTTAAAAACCAACGACTGGTAGCACATCCTGTGAGCATATTCGCGATCTTTTTTATTTGCGGTACAGGCATTTATCTGGGCCGCTATGAAAGGTGGAATAGTTGGGAGATCATCACCCGGCCAAAAACGCTGATCACTGATATGTATTATTTGCTCAGCGATCCGGCTCAGGTGATGCACATGATATCGCTGAGTTTTTTGTTTGCCGTATTTTTCACCATGGTATATATCGCAGTATTCCGCCGACTACAAGGTGAAACAGTTTCCTGATCAATGCAGATGCACCAAAGCCTGTTCGATATCTGCAATCAGCACATCTGCTTCTTCAAGTCCTGCATAAAACCGAACAAATCCCGCCGGAAGATCGCTTGCCTCTTTGATACAGGCGGGCACTACCAATGATTCATATCCGCCCCAACTTACAGCAAGTAAAAATCGCTGCAGGTGATTGCAGAAGGCTTCCGTTTTTTGTGTATCATTTGTACGCAGTACCATCGCAAATAATCCACTGCCTCGTTGCATTTGTTTTTGTGCCAAAGCATATTGCGGATGGGAAGGATGCATAGGATGAATGATCTGCACCACATCAGGGTGATGCTCAAAATGCGCAATGATGCGTTCAGCATTTTCAGCACTTTTCTGTAAGCGAATAGGCAATGTGCGCAAACCACGCAACAGCAGCCAACTATCGTGCGGTGAAGGCACAGCCCCAAAAGCCATGAAAATATCTTTGAATAGCACATCTATATGCGCTTGTGCACCACATACGGCGCCGGCAACCACATCGCTGTGACCTGCAAGATATTTCGTAGCAGTGTGGATCACCAGATCAACGCCAAGTGCGTGTGGATGTTGATACATACCTGCTGCATAACTATTATCGATAGCGGTGAGGATGTTTTTCGACCTCGCGAGGGCACTGATCGCCGCGAGATCCTGTAACTCAAATACAAATGTATTCGGACTCTCCAGATAGATCAACCGTGTATTTGTCCGGATCGCGTCGGCTACCTGTGCCACATCTCGTCCATCTACAAAAGTGGTTTCAATCTGGTATCGCGTAAAAATTTCCGTGAGCAAAAAATGTGTCCAACTGTAAGGACTGCGCACGCATATCACATGATCACCGCTGCGCAAAGCATATAACAATACAGCGGAAATAGCGGCCACACCACTACTAAACATCAAACAGTCATCTGTTCCCTCTAATGCGGCTAGTTTTTTTCTGACGATCTCCGTGGTCGGATTATTTCCACGTGTATACACGTGACTTGTTTTTTCGAGTCGCAGAGATTCACGGAATTCAGCAACTGTAGAAAAAGCAAAATTGCTGGATTGCACGATCGGTGGTGTAACAGCCTGAAAATACTGATCGCGATCTTCTCCCAGTATATTGAGTATGTATGAAAGATCCATTGAACAAAGGTAACTGAGTGCAGGCAAATCTACCGACCTCTCATGCCTCAGGTGTATGGCCAATCAGGGATAGTATCTGCAGAGCCAGATTGCGCTTCGCAGGGTATAAAAATAAATAACCCGCCGAGCGGCGGGCTATTTTTTCAGGCATACTCAAAGAAAAGACAACCGTATGGCACGATTGATCGTGTCATGCGTCGTTTTAACAGAACGATGAATTACGACGCAGAAGCTTTATTACCTTTCATGAATGCTTTGACCGGGCACCATCCCAACACTGCGGTTAAAAAGATAGCCATGGCCACCGGAATTAACACATAGGCATGTGCAATGCCGATTCCGATACCAACTACGATCAATAAAGCATATCTGACAATGATCTCATCAAATTTTAAATTCGGGTTAAAGTCCATATACATTGTGATTTATGCAGGTAAAGATCACATGTACCAAAAACCGAATCTATGACTTCAGTCAGGCAAAATGGTGATTTTCATCAGCCGGGAGCGACTAACTTTTTTCAGGAGGGGAGTAATTTCGCCATCAATTTGGCTACGGCCAAAGGTGGAAGCAGCTCGCCGGAAGCCACCTCCTGCGCCGATTGCGTGAGTATGGCACCATACCGTGGTTCTGATTGCAGGAAACGGATCAAACCATCGTGCAGGGCTTCATCAAACCACTTTTCACGCTGTGCCTGCCGACGAGCGGTCAGATGGCCATGCTGTTGCATATGCTCGAAGTAGGCTTTGGTGTTTTCCCAAACGTCCGCCAGCCCTGATCCTTCTGCACTAGACACCAGCTGCACCCAGGTGGCATACCCGGAGGCCTTGGGTTGAAACAGGTGTATCGCCCGCTCTACTTCTGCTTTCGCAATTCGCGCCCTGTCTATCAGGTCGCCATCTGCTTTGTTGATGAGGATGGCATCCGCCATTTCCATGATACCGCGCTTGATGCCTTGCAATTCATCGCCTGCACCCGGGATCAACAACAGCAGGAACATATCAGTGATGTCGAAAACAGCCGTTTCACTCTGACCAACTCCTACGGTCTCAATTAAGATGGTATCGTAACCTGCAGCCTCCAATAAAATGATACATTCTCTAGTAGCCGCCGCTACGCCTCCCATTTGTGTACCGGAAGCAGTAGGTCTGATAAATACATCGTGTGCACGGGTGAGTTGCTGCATGCGGGTTTTATCACCTAGTATACTTCCCTTGCTTACTCTGCTGCTCGGATCTACGGCCAATACCCCAAGTTTTCTTCCATGCTGTAGCACCAGCATACCAAATGCTTCAATAAATGTGCTCTTTCCCGCTCCAGGTGCGCCGGTGATGCCGATGCGCATGCTGTTTCCACTATAGGGATAACATGCTGCCAACAGTTCAAGCGCCCGGGCCCGATGTTCCGGATGGGTGCTTTCTGTGAGGGTGATCGCACGCGATAGCATGACCCTGTCGCCCGCGCGTATCGCGTTGACCATTTCGGTGAGCGGCAGATCCACAAAGTTTTTCATGTAATAATGTCCTAAAAATACAGAACCCTTCGCAAGCTGTGCGAAGGGTTCTTAACATATCCGTTGCAATCGCTTAAAAAGGATTGAAAGAAATACCAACCGTCAGAGGCGTTCCGGAAGGGCCTTTCCCTTCTTCAAAAATGGTTGCCAATCCATAATACGCCTGGATATTCACTTTCCCGTAGCCAACACGCAGGGTTGGTCCATATTGAAGCGTGCTCACATTTCTAATGCGATACTGCTTGTATTTGATCTCATCTGAAGTGCCGCTGATATAGTCCTCACCAACAAATTTTGTGTGGTTGGAAAGCATATATCCCGCCTTAAAACCAACGGCTACTTTGAATCGGTTTCCTGAATTATTTTCATCCGTGCGGAAACGAAATTCAAGTGGCACTTCCACATAATTGATCACGAATTTATTCTTGCTGTAGCTGATAGTGTCCTCATCCGTGAGTGGATCTATAACAGTGGTATTGCTATCATAGGCAAACAATGCATTGTTGTAATAATTGCTCCAGCTGAAACCGGCACCAATCGCAAAACTCACATTATCGCCACCCAGCGGAATATCATACATCGAGTGAATACCAATTCCGCTCGACAGGCCTTTTACCTTTAAGGAATCCGGGGCGCCCATCCAGCCATCCCAATGCAAGCTGATCAAAAATCGATCGCGCGATCCATCATCATCGAAGGAGGTAGAAGTTGGGCCGGTGTAAGTAGAATCGCTTTGCGCATATACACTGACAGATGCAAAGATCATCAGACAGGCAAATACCTTTTTAATCATATAGCTCATTTTAGTAAATTGGAATGGGGTCAAAATTAGAACATTATCAGGTAATCCTGCCTTCCAAAGCAATAGAATACCGGATATAACGTCATGGCGGGCATTTTATGACCATCCGGACAAATAATTCCCGGGTGCCGAAGAGATGGGAAATGTTAATTTTGTCTGGATCAAGCTTCGCAAAAGCCTTATAGCTTATGAAACAAAGCGTCCTTCCGCTCCTTCTTGCCACCATCTGGATCAGCCTGTCTGAATTTGTACGCAATCAGTTCCTGCTACACCACGCCTGGACGGAACACTATAACAGCCTGGGCCTTACTTTTCCGGAGGAGCCGATCAATGGCGCTATATGGGGACTTTGGTCGCTGATCTATGCGAGTGTACTTTTCATACTGTCCAAAAAATTCTCCCTCCTCCAAACAGGCCTGCTCGGTTGGATCATCGGGTTCCCAATGATGTGGATCGTACTCGGCAATTTATTGATCCTGCCTTTCAACATCCTGCCATTGGCTATTCCCTTAAGTCTTTTGGAATCCTTCGGTGCCGCATGGATCATTCATGCAATACGCAAAAAATTTATTGCACGATTTTAACGAGCAGGCAGAAAACATGGAACATGCACTCCGCATATTATTGAAACGCGGAAAGTATCAAAAAGTAGCGGAAAAAAGTATCTGTATGTCACCACTAAAAACATGAAATGATACGACCTGTTTCCATACAAGATAATGCAGACCTGGCGCGCATGATCCGACAAGTATTTGACGAGCACGGCGCACCTCATGCAGGCACGGTGTATAGCGATCCAACAACTGATGATCTGTTTCACACTTTTCAGGTACCCGGAGCTGCGTTATTTGTGTATGATGATGGTGCAGGACATAAAGCGTGTTGTGGGATATATCCAACACCGGGATTAGCGCCTCATCATGTAGAGCTTGTAAAATTTTATGCACCCACTGCGCTTCGTGGAAAAGGTATTGGCGCCTTGTTGTTAAATAGATGTATGCAAGAAGCACATGCATTTGGGTATACGCACATGTACTTAGAATGCCATTCTGTATTTCAGGCGGCCGTGCAATTATATACCAATAACGGATTCATTCGCGTTGATCATCCCCTCGGCAATAGCGGGCACGGCGGTTGTAATATCTGGATGTTAAAGTCCCTATAAGAAAGCATTGCTGATACACCAGCAAACATGTTCAACTCACATGTATGGAAGCTTATCGCAGCCAGGTCACTTTATCTTGCATGCCCGAACGCACACCTTCCGGCAATGGCGTAGAATAATTACCTACGTAGAGCATGCCCAAACACTGATCATGTTCTCCCAATCCCATAAAACTGCGCATTTCCGGATGGTAGGTCATACCGCCCGTACTCCAATATGCACCAACACCATATGCATGTGCGGTGAGCAACATATTTTGAACAGCACAACTCACTGCAGCAATCTCTTCTACTACCGGCAACTTCTGTGATTCCTGTCTGCGCATACCGATCAATAAAATATGCGATGCCTTAAGCGGTCCGGCCAGCATCTTATCATATTTCGTCTGATTGAATTGTTCCGGCGGGGTGCTGCGCTGATACAGATCGGCCTGAAATCGGGCAAGCTGCTCAAGTCCGCCACCCGTGCATACCACAAAGCGCCACGGCTCCGTGCGGGCATGCGTGGGCGCCCATTGTGCGTTATCGAGCATGGCTGCTATAATACTCTCATCTACCGGCTCGCCATTGTAAGCCTCCGGTTTTACAGTTCTGCGTGTGCGAATCGTCGTTTCTAACATGTTTATTCCCTGCATAGCCCTAACTTTGTGTGTAATGAAAAGGCAAATGTACGGTATACTGATGGTAAGCCTGAGCTTATCTGTTTTCATCGGCTGCAAACACGAGGAAGAAAGCGGCATGAAAAAGCCGGAAAAAGCAAGCGGCGAAAAAAAAGTATACGACGAATGGCTTATCGATCTGGAAAAAGTAGAGGACGGTTGTGAACGTCTCGATTGCATCCGTTCCATCGATGATCCCAAATTTATTACTGCGAAAAAAGCGGATTACCTGCAAGACAACGACCTGGTGATCGGCGTGCGTATGGGTGATGATATCCATTGTTATCCGCACAACATTTTAAATTGGCATGAGATCGTAAATGATTACCTGAACGACACCTATGTAGCGATCAATTATTGCCCACTCACCGGTTCAGGAATGGCATGGAATCGCACCATCAATGGCAAACTCACCGAATTCGGCGTGTCGGGGTTGTTGTATAACAGCAATGTGATTCCGTACGACCGCACCACACGCTCGGCCTGGAGTCAGATGAAACAAGTATGCGTGAACGGCGAACTCATGGAGAAAAAAGCAGAGGCTTTTCAAGTAATGGAAACCACCTGGGCCACATGGAAAAAACTGTATCCCGACAGCAAAGTGGTAAGCACGGAAACCGGTATGCAGCGAGATTACACCAGTTATCCCTATGGATCATACCGCGATGATCGGGAAATATACTTTGATGTTGATCAGGAAAGCGACACCCTCCATCCAAAGGAGCGACTGTTTGGTATCATCTCAGGAGATGAGGCACGATGCTATCGATTTAATAATTTTAAAAATGGCGTCCGCGTGATCATGGACACTGCCTTTCAAAAATCTATTATAGTCGTAGGTAGTGACCGCGACAACTTTATCGTTGCTTTTAATCGGGAGGGCAACCACAGCTACTCGCCAAACACCAAACAGGTACCCGGCATTTTCAGTGATGAGGAAGGAAATGTATATGATGCGTTCGGGTATTGTGTGGAGGGACAAAAAAAAGGGAGTCGTCTGACTCCCGTAAATGGTTTTATTGCGTATTGGTTTGCGTGGTATGCATTTTACCCGCAGGTCCAATTTAAATAGATCATTCTATCGTACGACCACCGGCTTCTTTTGTATTTACGGTGGTGTTATTGATCTTTTCCATGTTTACTTCGAGGTAAGCATAGATACTTTCCGTAGTACTTTTCCATTCGCGACCAGCATATTCGATGATCCCTACTCTACCCTGCCATTCTTTGGCCATCAGGGTATATCGTCCACCATAATCGCTGTTTGCACCAAAGCGCAGGTAACTGCCATCTGCATCAAAACTCACTAAAAAAGTATCTCTGTTCTCAGCTTTGATGATCACACCGGGTGTTCCGGATTTAATGATGATCTGTTCCACTTTGCGTCCATCTACAATCTTGATCTCCCCACTGCTGATCTCCGTTTCACTGCCTGCCAGTTCGCGGTTCAGGATGATGTCGCCGTTCAAATAAAACTGCACTTTTTTCAGTTGCGCTTCATCAAAATTTGTTTGAGACTGTGTGGCTGAGGTATAGGGGCTGAGGTATACCGAGCAGGACGACAAAAACAGGGTCGCTGCGCCAAATCCGAGTAAAAGTGCTCTCTTCATTACGTAGTTTACAGGACTGTATACAAGAAATATGCCAGTAAAGATACGATTATGCAACGGACATGATAATTTGCATAGCAGCCTCACGGCCGGTAGAAGCCGCACCGTTCATAAATCCCTGGAATTCGAAGCTGCAATGTTCGCCTGCAAACAACAAGCGCCCTTCCCGCTTCGATTGCGCTCCTTCAAAGGAGGTATATTGTCCGGGCTTAAAACACACATAACTTGCCCGGGTGTGCGCGTAGGTTGGCCAAAAAAACCTTGACCGGGTTTCAGTTGCTGCGGCAGCCATACCGGGAAACACCTGATCCAACACGGGTAAACACAGGTTGGCAAATGCTTTGTCATCCAGGTCGCCCATCACCTTACTGGCTGCACCACCGGTAAATACCGTAAAGCCTGCGCCTTGTCCGTTTTGTAATTGCGTATGGTCCCAGGCATTTTGAACAACAGAATCAGAAAACATGAACCCGGTTGCACCATGCTCACGCCATACTTTCTTTTGCATGCCGATAAAAAACTTAGCGTTCTGCCCATAGCCTAACTCAGCAATCGCCATGCGTTTTGCTTCAGACATCGGATAGCGTATATCCACATCGCGCAGTACCGTGAACGGTATTGTGATGATCGCAAAATCTGCAACCACCGTTTCTGAACCTCCACCATGTGAGGTAAAATCCAACTGCACTTTATCTCCCTCCTTCAATTCAGTGATCGAAACGAGTGTCTTATCGGTATGCACTTGTCCTTCTAATAGATCTGATAAACTTTCCGTGATGGATTGATTGCCACCCATGATCTTATACCGCTCATCGCTATAACCCGAGTATTTAAATCGATCATGCATATCCGGATTGATAAGCATAAGGAAATTGATACACGACTGGTCTGCAATATCCAATCCATACTCAGTGGTATAAGCAACATCCAGCAACTTATAGAGCGGCCCGCTCACCCCGATCATTTCCAGATATGCAGCCAGCGAAGTGCGGTCGAGCTGCTGATCATGCTCGCTGAAACTTTGGTAATTGATCTCTTCGCTGAACTTATCAATATCACTTTGTATGCGCGGCACAAAAGGTGCAAGCAGATCGAGGATCTCCCTGTCGCTATACACCCTGTTACCGATAAAAAATACCGCCGGGGTAAGTTTTTGCTCTTCAGGTGTCTGCGTATCTATACGTGTTAAATTAAAATCATCTGCCAGTCGCAACATATCTGTATGCGTGCTGTCAATAAATTCACCACCCAGTTCCGTATGCGTGCCAACACCCATTAAATTTCTGGCCGTCAGAATTCTTCCTCCCGTGCGATTGGATGCCTCGTAAATTTGTGCAGTTATGCCTGCGTTACGCAAAATATATGCAGCATATAATCCGGCAATACCCGCACCAACGATAGCCACTGTTGGCATATCTTTTTTCCCACAGGAAGCCAGAAATGCGGAGCCACTCAATGCAGTCAGCGCCGCGGCCGAAGCTGTTGTGCGCACAAAAGATCTACGGGAAATGGATGCAGCCTGTATTTCTGCCACTTCATCCGGAGGTATGCCACTGCGTCTGCTGATCAATAATTGATGATAAGCACGCTGAAGTGCGCGCATAAGTGGTGTTCTTGCATACCGCATACAACTGAATTAATGCCTGAAAATACATGATTTATGTGACGACTACCAACTGCTGCCCGCGCCGCCGCCACCGCTGCTTCCGCCGCCAAAGCCTCCGCCACCACCACCACTGAATCCACCTCCACCACTCGAGCTACTCGATTTGGTGAGCTTTGCAATGGTATATTGCTCCTGCTTCTGGAACTGACATGCCTTACAGGTATATGTTTTTTCTCCTAAGCCTGTACTGGTATAGGAAGGTGATTGCAGTGTAACGTTCTTCGACATATAAAACGTTTTACTCTTGCAGCTTGGACACTCCTTATACTTACTCCATAAATTTTCAAAACGGAATATTTTTCGCTCCTGTGTCACCGGATTTTGCCAGACATCATAATCAACACTTTTCAGCTTCTCCTCAATCAGTTGATAGGCTTCCAAAAATCCATCATCGGTTTTTTCATCCATGATGGACATTGCTGTAACCCCGTCGGCTGAAACTGGAGCAGTATAGCGCAAACCACGCAAACGAAAGCGATTTATGATGCTGTAGAACAGAAAGGGCACCGGAAAAAATACCGTGGCAAATAACCAGCCTTTGTTATGCGATCTTTGCATCACGCGATAGGTTTCCTGTGGAATTTCTGAGGCATACTCCCTGAAAATATACCTGTTTACACGGAAGCGTTTTTCCATCAACAATATGGCCAATACACCATAAGCGCCTACCAGAAACTCCCACATGCGCAACACCCCTTCCATCTCCTGCCATGCATATAAGCCTACAGGTAAGGCCACATTCAATAAAGCGAATTTAGAACGCAGGTACGTGTCGTTCGCCTGATGTTTAACATAGTCGGGGGCTTTTTTCAATGATTTCTTTCTACCGGCAAATCCAATGCTCCCAAAAAGGAAATAAAATACACCGGCAATAATGGCCAATGCGCCCGAAGCCGGTTGTCGCCACGCTGAAAGCGGACCTGCATTTGCTTCAGCATCGGCATACAATTCCTGACGATAATTCGGATCCATCAAAACCTGCATCACCTGTTCTACACCGGCCATGGTGGCCCCGCTGATATCGCCTTCCTTGGCCAGAGGAACCATATATAATTCCTGTATCCTTTTACATAAGATATCGGGCATCACACCTTCCAATCCGTAGCCGGTGATAAACTCCATGCGCCGCTGATCGATCACCAGAAAAATGAGTAATCCGTTATCATTCTCTTTTTGTCCTATACCCCAATCGCGAAAAAGCTCCAGACCGAAATCGCGTGGCACTTCTCCACCAATCGAATTTACAACCACCACTGCAACCTGTGATGTGGTTGAATCCTCCAATTGACGCAACAAGCTGTTTATGCGTGCTTCCACCGCTGCAGAAAGGATCCCATCGGGATTGCTTACATAGCTGCTTGGTGGCGTTGGCTCCGGGATGTTGCCGAGCGTATATGCCTTCTGTGCCGAAACAGGGGCTATTGCACTGAATAGTATCAGGCAAAGCAGAAATGTCCTCATAGGACTTAAATATCCGAAAATATTACGGAGTATACAACGCCATGCAGAAAATGGGTTATTCCTGCGGCTCTACATCAACCTGAATACGGGCATCCTGATTGGCCAATAGCCAAAGGGTGTGAAATACCAACTGCGTGCGCGCAGTACTCAGGTCGAAATCGATCTTTTCAATGTCGTCGCCCGGCTGGTGATAATCACTATGTGTGCCGCTGAAATAAAAAATACAAGGCACATTATTCTTCGCGAAATTATAGTGATCGCTGCGATAATAATATCGGTTAGGATCGGTGGTGGAGTTGTAGGTGTAATCGAGTTTCAACGAAGTGTAGTTCTTTGCCGCAGCCTCATTGATCGCATGTAATCCCGTACTGAGGAAGTCAGAACCAATGACATATATATAGTTGGAATCGCGCACATGTGTTTCATCTACTCGACCGATCATATCAATATTCAGGTTGGCTACGGTCTGTTCAAATGGAATGATCGGATCCATGGCATAAGCCTTTGAACCCAGCAGACCTTTTTCTTCGCCGGAAAAGGCGATCAACATCACACTTCTGCGCGGACCTTCACCGGCCAGTTTCGCCGTCATCAGGGCCTCGGCGATCTCCAGTAAGGCACTCGTTCCGGAGGCGTTGTCATCTGCACCATTGTATACAATAGTATCTTCCTTGCCCAGGTGATCAAAATGTGCACTCACAACCACCACTTCATCCTTCAGATCCCTTCCCTCAATATAGGCCACCACATTTTCTGCAAAGATCCTGTTCTCCATTTTTGCCAGATTGATCACCGTGCGTTGTTTGATGGCGAAATTCTTTGGCATGCCGTTGTCGTTGATCTGTTGCAGATACTTACGCATTAACTTAGCCCGCTTACCTAACAATTTATCCGCCATGTCGGGCGTGATCATTAAATTATTGGTATACACAGGTTGCTTGTACTCCGATTCTAATTTCATCAGAGTACTGCTCAGAAACCTTTTCCAAGAAGGGTCCTCTAAATATCCCGGTATTTTCGGTTCAATCACCAACAAACACTTTACACCATGTCTGGTGGCTGCCTCAGCTTTTAATCGCCAGTCTTTCGACCAGTCACTCAATTGTGTAGTGCCGGTAAGGCGCGATATAGAATCGATCATCGGTTCGCCATTAGCTACGATCACGATCTTATCCTGCACATTGATACCGCGGTAATCACTGTATAATGAATCATCAATACCATACCCAAGAAACACGATCTGCTCTCCACTATAACTCAAACCCGCATTGGCAGAGGCAAAACCAATAAAATCCTGCATCATTACAAATACATCCTTTTCAGTGGCTATCGTAGAATTACTCCATCCAAATTCGATGAGTGGATATTCCTGATAATATCCGCCTATCTGCTTCCACGGAGGTATGCCTGATAGCTGATATTGCTTGCTGATATATTCGGCTGCACGCGCGAGTCCTCTGGTACCGGTTTCACGACCTTCGAGCATATCACTGGCGAGATAGGAAATATATTGCTCCATTTCTTTTGCCGTGATGGTGTTGGCATATTTCACACCCAGGTCCTGTTGTGCAAAACCCTGAGCTGTGAACGCCAGGAAAATTCCCAATAAAACAATACGCATGATGCTGATTTAAAACTTGGTCATTTTAATAACACGATTCGCGTGTCTGCCACCTTCAAAGGCAGTATGTAAAAAGATATCCGTAAAATGCACGGCATCTTCCAATGAAATAAAGCGCGCTGGCAGACACAATACATTGGCGTTGTTGTGTTGACGAGCAAGTGCAGCAATATCTGCCTGCCATACCAATGCAGCACGAATTCCCTGGTGTTTATTTGCAGTCATACACACACCGTTGCCACTGCCACAGATAAGTACGCCGGCGTCTGCTTTGCCTGTTTCTACATCATTGGCCACCGGATGCACATGATCCGGATAGTCAACAGAATCAGGCCCATCAGTGCCATGATCCACTACAGTGTAGCCCTTGCTTTCCAAATACGCAATGATCCCTTCCTTATAGAGATATCCTGCATGGTCGCAGCCGATTGAAATGGTTGTTGTTCCCATTGAACAAAGATAACCTGAATGAATGGAAAAAGCGTTAAGGATATCGTTAACAGAAGCCTGAAGTGCCGATGCAGATCATCAGGAAATCATCTCTTTGCTGCGTCGGCGTTCTACCATCATCACTACTACGATACTTACTTCGTACAGCACCCATAGCGGCATGGCTACCAACAGGAGGCTGAACACATCACCGGAAGGCGTTATGATGGCCGCCAACACCAGCGACACCACAAATGCGTATTTGCGATTATTGGCTAGAAAATCCCTTCCCAATAATCCGATCTTAGCGAGGAAGTAGGCGATCATCGGGATCTCAAAGATCACGCCTGTCCAAAGCACCATCCCGGTCAATATACCGAGATACGAATCGAAAGTAAACTGATTTTCGATCTGCTCACTCAGGGTGAATTGAGCCAGGAAGTTTATGGAAAAAGGCGCAAGCAAAAAGTATCCGAATAATGCCCCGATATAAAACAAACCTGTGGCAATGATGATAATGCCACTCAGATTGCTCTTTTCCTTGTCGAGCAATGCCGGTTTAACAAAACGCCAAATCTCCCATAAAATATAAGGAAAAGCAAATATCAATCCCGCCATGAAAGCGATCTTGATATAAAGTAAAAATGGTGAAGAGAGATTCAGATAGAACAATTTATAATCGAGACTCTCAACACATAATCCCGGAATATTAAATCGCTCACCCAGATCACAAAACAATCGATACGTAATAAAGTCCTCATTCTTCGGCGCCAGAATGATCTCATCAAAAACAAATTGCGGATAGATCAGAAAAACGATGGATAGTAGCACAACAACCACTACAATGCGCACGATATGCCAACGCAACTCCTCGAGATGTTCCATAAAGGTCATCTCATCCGTATTCTTTCTAATGGCCGCCATGCTACGCTCCTGAACTCATTATTTGCTTTCGATCAACTGATACAGGGCATCCAGATTCGGGCTCAGGATGATCTCCGTACGACGGTTACGCGATTTACCTTCAGTGGTGCTATTGTCTGCTACCGGGAAAAACTCACCACGACCCTCAGCGATCACACGCTTGGCACTCACACCATTTTCCATGGTCAATATCTTTACAATACTGGTAGCGCGCAATACAGACAGATCCCAGTTGTCTTTAGGAAAGTTATTGCTCTTGAGCGGCACATTATCGGTGTGTCCTTCAATTTCCACCGTGATATCCGGATTTGCATTTAATACCTCAGCCAACTTCTTCAATGCATCCTTTCCCTTTGGATCCACTACCGTGCTGCCGGAGGCGAACAGTAATTTTTCACTCAACGAAACATATACTTTTCCATTTTTCCGTTCAACCGTCAGATCACTGCTGCTAAATCCACTCAATGCCTTATCAATGGTATTCTTTAACTCGATCACTGTTTGCTGTTGCTGATTCAATATGCCTTCAAGTTCAGCTACGCGTTTTGCGCGCGATTCAAGATCAGCGGTAAGTGCTTCTATGCTTTTCTGTTGGGCTTCAAGGGTTGCAGCCTTCTGATTCAGCTCCTTTTCTTTGGCAAACAACTCATCCGATTTCTTTTGCAGGTCTTCGCTCAATTGCTGGTTTTCATTAGCCGATAAGGCGAGTAATTGATTGATGCGATTATT
>JAYRVB010000049.1:0-3071 GCA_041918775.1 Chitinophagales bacterium | reverse complement strand
TTTGTACCACCATACATTGCTGGTAATCTTTTTGTCCCATGCACAGAAAGTCGGGCACAGCTGTTTCCACCAATACCTTCACCACCTGGGCGACCCCGGCAAAGTGACCCGGCCTGCTGGCACCCTCCAGGCGGGTGTCGAGGCCCTGAAGGTCAAAAAAAGGGGCTTCCTGCGTTCCGTTGGGGTACACATCCTCCACGCCGGGGAGGTAGAGGTAGTCGCAACCCGCTTTTTCGAGCATTTCAGCGTCTTTTTCGGGTTGGCGGGGGTATTTTTCGAGGTCTTTAGGGTCGTTGAACTGGGTAGGGTTCACGAACACACTGGCCACGGTAATGTCTGCGCGCTGCCTGCTTTCCGCGATCAGGCTCATGTGGCCTTCATGGAGGGCGCCCATGGTGGGTACAAAGCCGATACGGCGACCGGCTGCCCGGTGACTGAGGAGGAGGGGGGTGAGCTCTGAACGGCGGGTGATTACCTGCATGTCAATCTATATAAGGGTTTTAGCCGATCGTGAAGCCTTGTTAAAAAAGCTCGCTTTCGGGTTGTATAATTAAATACTGCTAACTATTTTGTAACTTTGCACCTCAAAATTAACCTTCTGAGGAGATTAGGGAAATCTATCCCCTTTGTACTGAAACAGATCTTTGCCTATGGAAAAGAAGCGTGTGCTGATCATCACCCAGGAAATGCAGCCCTATATGAATGGCTCCGATATTGGCGATATCGCCCGGGAGTTACCTCAATATGTGCAGGACCAGGGAAATGAGATCCGTGTATTAATGCCTCGTTACGGCACTATCAACGAACGTCGCCACCGCTTACATGAGGTGGTACGCTTAAGCGGAATGAACATCATCATCAATGACGACGACTACCCGCTGATCATTAAGGTGGCTTCTGTGCCGGGAGCACGCATGCAGGTGTATTTTCTGGATAACGACGACCTCTTCAAGCGCAAGCATGTATTCCACGATGAAAATAACCAGTTCTTCGACGACAATGCCGAGCGCATGGTATTCTTTTGTAAGGCAGCATTGGAAACAGTAAAGAAATTCCAGTGGGCACCGGATATCATTCATTGTCACGGTTGGATGACCAGCCTCATACCGCTGTATATTAAAACCGCCTACAAGAACGAACCGGTTTTCCAAAATGCCAAGGTGGTGTATAGTATGTACAAGGGTATGCATGAAGAAAAGCTGTCGAAGGAGAAATTCCTCGAGAAAGCACCGATCAGCATGCATATCGAAAAAGAACACCTGAGCGAATACAAAGACTTCAACCACAGCGGCCTCTCAAAAGGAGGTGCTAAATATGCAGACGGGGTGATCATCGGATCCTCTGACCTCGAAAAGGACCTCTCTAAATATGCGAAAGGTCTCGGTAAACCGGTGCTCGAATTCGCGAAAGAGGAATACCTACAGAAATATGCTGCATTTTATAATGAACTCTATCAATAATTTTCCAATAACTCCGTTATAAGCTGGATGAATCGGGCGTTTCTGATGATGTGCGGGTGTTTGATCATCCTGGCATCTTGCGACAAAGACAATTTTATCGGTAAGGATCTGCTGCCGGAGGAGGATCTGCTCAATTCGGTGCAGACTGATACATGCCGGGTGATCTCCTATACAGATTACGATGACTCGGTAGTGACCAGCCAAAATGTATTCTATGCCCTGGGCTCCCTCAAAAATGATCGCTACGGCGAATCGATAGGGCAGATCTATAGTCAGTTGCGACTGCCTGCTGCCAACGTGTTTTTTGGTGATGGCGTGGGCATCGACAGCGTAGTGCTTACGCTCGATTATGCGTTATACCATGGCGACACCTCGGCGTATCATTCGGTGAATGTATACCGCATGGCTGAACCCATGCAGTCGAACAGAAATTATTACAGCGATACTAAATTCCGCACCATCCCGATCCCGATCGGACGAAAGGCTGCGTTTAAAGCAAATGTGCTCGATAGTGTGATACTTGCCGATGGCTCAGCCTGGGAACCGCATCTGCGTATCAACCTGTCTGATTCATTTGGTGCAAATATTTCCCAACTCGATACCAGTGTGTTGGCCAGCGATACCTCATTTATCGAATACCTCCAGGGTATTAATATCCGTCCGGATGTGATCGATGGTTATGCCAATGGCGTCATGTTATTTGACATGGCTTCTGCCATCTCCGGCGTGCGCATTTATTATCACAATAATGAAGCCGATTCACTGAGCCTGCTGTTTCCATTCACCGGTGTCAACGTAAATAGCTTTAGTCATACTTACGGCCCCGAAACAGATGCGTATGCCGCACTCATGGGTCAAGATACCACCATCGGTAATGCCTTCACCTTTGTGCAGGGATTCGGTGGTTTACGTACTATTGTCAAACTCCCTACCATCACGAATTTCAAGGATGTGTCCATCAATAAAGCTGAACTGGTCTTCACCATGACCAACGATGGCGCTTTTTCTTTCCCGGCACCTCCTAAAGTGGGCTTGTTGCAATTAGATTCCCTGGGACATAACTTCTATTATGTAAATCTGTACAATTTCGAATTTTACAGCAGTATCATTGACGATAACTTTGGTCAAACCAATATTGGTGGTATCGCTGTAAAAACTACGCGCGATAAAACCGGTAGAACTGTGTATGAGTATCGATACACCATTACCCGCCATGTGCAGGATATTATCGACGGTGATCTGGATAATAACGGTTTTGCGTTAATATGTTACCCGGGTAACCGAATGCCGAATGCGGTAACTTTAGGTGGGGCACAAAGCATCCGTGAAGATTTCAGGCCTCGATTGAGTATTACGTATACAACCATAAACAAGTAAACTTATGTGTGGCATCGTTGGCTATATCGGGAACCGGCAGGCATATCCGGTCCTGATCAAAGGCCTACACCGACTGGAATACCGTGGGTACGACAGCGCAGGCGTGGCTTTAATTAATGGCGATCTTCGCGTGTATAAGATCGCAGGTAAGGTTTCTGAACTCGAAAAGGAAATTGAGGGAAAAAACACGGATGGTACACTTGGCATTGGACATACCCGCTGGGCCACACACGG
>JAYRVB010000048.1:0-1918 GCA_041918775.1 Chitinophagales bacterium | reverse complement strand
TCCGGAGATCGTCGGTGTGTTTACAGTAAGCTGAAAAAGCATGACATTGGGTTTTGACATGCAAATTATACCACATGATCACTTGATTTGTCATGGAAATGCAATTGCACGCAAATTTTACATTGCCATAACGTAAGCAGCAATATTTATGCTTCAGCTTAGATACGTCGTAAATCGTGAGTGCCTTGCATTTCTTCGCGTCTTTGCGCCTTCGCGTGCACCCTGCATTTCTCCGCGCCTTCGCTTCTTCGCGTCTTCGCGTGAAAATGGGTGAGTAGATAATGAGCGGTGAATCGTGAACTATATACTTCGCGTGACTTTGCGCTAAACTTTGCGTCCCTCTGCGGTTAATTGGGCTATGAAAATGTTTCTCCCTACAATAATGATCTCAACAAACCAATATTGTAAAAATAAACACCCTCACAAAATACAAGGCCACGGAGAGCACAAAGAAGACACAGAGGACACAAAGTCTGTAAGAATCAACAATATTGAGCGTAGCGAAATCATCGAAGCATCAAGCCACAGCGCAAGCGCACTATCCCGCATTCCCCTCACCACTCACCACTCACCACTCACCCTTCACCAATCACAACGTCCTATCATAATTCAACACATACACATTCCCATCCGTCCCAATCATCTGGATCTGGAGCGCATCGGCTGTGAGCGAGAGAATTTTAGCGCGGTAAGCCTGATGCTCAGTTACATACATGGTGATCCATGTGCCGGAAGCATCTACAGCGTAGGAAGTGCCGGTATAAGAAGTACCTTCAAGCACACAAGTGAAGGTCATGTCGGCATTAAATGTAAACATATCACCCGCATGCGCAGCATCCGGTGCGGTTGGTGTATCAAACACCACCATCGATTGTATATACCAGGTGCCCTGTAATTGCGTAGCATCAGGTGTTGCATGTGCGGTTGCTGTCAAACCAAGGAGCAGAAAAAATACGGCCAATTGTTTCATAATAATCGTGTTTTTACAATATTTGACATGCTAAAGATACATAAATCCCGACATTCATGGCATAGTTTTTGGCCTTTATGCGCATACATACACACCAACCCAACGCCTATGCGACAAACCCTACTCCTCGCTTTTCTGCTATCTCCCACCCTCCTCCTCAATGCCCAAAGCCTTGTTACCGCTGAGATCCAGCATGGCAACGACGCACAATCCACCAACGCCGTTCATGCCGACGCCTCCGGTAACATCTTTGCGGGTGTGAACTTCTGGGACGACCTCGATGCAGACCCCGGTCCGGCAGTGCTCAATTTTAACAGCGTAGGCAGCCAGGATGTAGCCATCCTCAAACTCGAACCGGATGGCGATTTTATCTGGGGTAAACAATTAGGCGGTAGCGGCTTCCAATCACTCTCCGATATCAGTGTGGATCCTTCCGGAAATGTATATGCCTTCGGATACTTTAATGGCACCATGGATATGGATCCGGGTCCCGCTGTGTTTAATCTCGTTTCCTCCGGCGCCGATGATATTTTTCTGGGGAAATACAGCCCTACAGGCGCATTCCTCTGGGCATGCAAATTCGGCGGCACTGGCACTGAACAAAATTATGGCTTCGACCTCGATACAGATGGCGATCCTGTGGTGCATGGCTATTTTCAAAATACCGTCGACTTCAATCCGGGCCCGGGCACATTTAATCTAACTGCAGGTTTTGGTGGCTCCACTTTTGTAGTGAAATTACAAGAGGATGGTACATTTGATTACGCCATCGCTATGGCCTCCATGTATGGCAATCAATTATATGTGGATGCATCAGATAATATTTTGATTACCGGTTTATTTTGGGGCACCCTCGATTTCGATCCCGGACCAGGCATTTTTAATCTTTCAACAGCATCGACCAGTGGATTTGTTTGTAAATTAAGCAATAGCGGGAATTTTACCTGG
>JAYRVB010000047.1:0-3446 GCA_041918775.1 Chitinophagales bacterium | reverse complement strand
TCTGTTGCCAGCATCAATGCTTATGATGCGGGTGGTTCTTATGCGATCTCCAAATTTGCGTTGTATGGTTTTTCCCAAAACCTGCGACATGAATTAAAAACACATGGTATTCGTGTAACTACCGTATTACCCGGTGCAACTTTAACACCCTCCTGGGCCGGCACTACCCTGCCTGAAAATCGATTTATCGATGTGCATGATGTAGCCATGATGGTATATCAAACCACACTGCTATCACCTCGTACCGTTGTTGAAGAAATTCTGATCCGCCCGCAATTGGGCGACTTGTGATCTATGCTACCTGCTCCTGTGCTTTTTTGCGCTTGTAGTTTCGATACCATAGGTAACCGATCACAGCGAAAGCAAGGTAAGGCATTGCCAGTAAGTACATGATACCGGCATTGAGTCCTGCAGTTTGTGTATTGCCATCCTTAGCGCCTTCTTCCGCTGAGGCCTTGCACATGGCACACTGTGCGTCCAGATCCTGAGTGATCAGGAGCATGAAACCCAGTAGGGCAAGGATGATGAGCAATCTGTATTTCATAGTGCAAATGTACTGCTAATCAGGGATAATAAGGAGCGATCATAAAATATACCACAACCCCGGTAACTGCCACATAAAACCAGACCGGCCAGGTATAACGGGCAAACCTGCGGTGTGTATCGAAGCGCTCCGTCAGGGCCTTCGACATGGTGATCAGGATGAATGGCATCACAAGTGCCGCCAAAACAATATGCGTCAATAAGACGAAATAATAGACATACCGGATATTTCCGGCATGCGCACGTTCGGCATCTGTGACCTCACCGTTATGGTCTACGTCACCAAATAACGTAGAATCAGATGTCAGGTGGTAAAGCACGTAAGAGATCAGGAATAAAGCAGAAAGGGAAAAGGCCGTAAGCATGAAATTTCTGTGCACAGCCTTGCGTTTCTGCCTGATCGCGATCAACCCGCACAATAAACTTAAGGCCACTCCGGAGTTCAACAGTGCATGAAAGGCGGGCAGTATGCCGGTATCAATATTTAATTTTACTGCCGGCATATAAAACAATACCGTAACCAATGCCGGTACTGCGATAGAGATTGCTAATATTATTCGATTAATAGAGCGTTCTGTCATTTTCCTGATGCTTAAATACCAGATAATTAATATCCTGGATCAATGCCTTGATCTCCAGACTGTCTGAGCCTCTGTACCATCCCCGCACATTTCCTGTTTTATCAATTAGTGTGAATCGATCGGAATGACCTTCAAAGGATCCATTGCCATCTTTAACAATTGTTCTGAATCCTTGTTCACCGAGAGCAAAAACATCTCCTTCACTCCGAATGAAATGCCACATATCGCCAGCCTGGTACATGGCTGCATAGTGCTGTAAAATCTCTAAGGTGTCTATTTCCGGATTCAGGGTAAAACTCAGAATGCGAAAGGGGATACTATCATTGAGTGCCCGTTGAATCATGTCGAGGTATTTTGAAGTGGTAGGACAATACCCATCGCAATCCGAGTAAAAGAACCCGGCTACGATCACATCCCCTTTCACATCAGCATCTGTGATACGATTTCCCCGCTGATCCACACCTGAAAAGGCCGGCAAATATCCGACTGAATCCTTTAAATAACTGCTATGCTGATAACTATCGGTAACGCGATTTCTGTCCTTTTGTTTGTCGGCATAGGGCAAATAAATGAACAATACAAACAGAATAAATGCCACACCACTGATACCAATGATGATCAGATTATTTCTTTTGGTCATGCAGGTCCAACTTATTTACCAAAAACAAAATATCATTGAACAGGTCGTGAAATTGCTCTTCAGTATTGAGATCATACGCGCCTCTGAACAGCCCTTCACCATCTATCAGATATACAAACTGCGGGCAGGTCTGATCAGTTTCCATTGGGCCGTATTTTTTTTCTGACTGCTGATCACACCAGTTGAAGAGCTCTATTGCCGTAGAGTCGTCGCTTCGCAAAAAATGCCACACTTCCCTACCCGCGTATCTTTCGCTCAGCACCCGCATGGCATTTAGATCATCAGCTTCCGGTTTCAGGGTTTGGGTGAGTATACGGAGGGAAAGTGTTTTCCCGTAGTAATCGGATTGAATTTCATACAACCTGCGCATACGTGCATCCATTTCCGGAACGCAATCGGCGCTCGCGAAATTGAGCACAGCCACTTTTTCGCGCATACGCACATCAGTGATCGTATCTCCACGAAAGGAAACTGCCAGGTAAGGTGGAATTGCGGCCGATGCTTCAGCAATGAGTCTGGAGCTGGCGGGTGCTTCTGACCGTGTTTTAAATCCGTCTTTTAAGAGGAGCAGGGTGCACACCGGGAGTCCGATAATGATGAATACCATTACCAGTGTCCAGATGCGGCCTTTGCGGCTTGTCATAGCATTAATTCAGGGTGTCCCAGAACTGCTTCATGCTCAGCCAATACTTTCCTTCCCAAAGGAATGCGATCACACCCCAAACCAGGAAAAGGAAAGGCGCGATCACGCTGATCACCATGGGTTTTAATTCATACTTCAGGTGCATGAATTCACTCATGATATAGTAAGCCTTGGCAGCACTCAGCACGATGAATAAAACATTCAAAAACGACTTAGGGCTTTCAGGCATGAAATTATAGTGGATCAGAGCCGCAGCGATCTCCACGATAGTTACCACAGCAAGGATACCGCATACGCGCCAAACGCGCTTTTTTGATTCTTCTCTTGAGAGATTAGACATATCAGTAGTGCTTTTCTGAATTTAGAATAAATAGAAGGCAAGGAATACATATACCCAAACGAGATCCACAAAGTGCCAGTATAAACCGAGTTTCTCGATCATTTCATAATGACCTCTGCGATCGAATACGCCGCGATATGTTTGAATGAATGCCCATGAATTTAATAGTACCCCAATGCTCACGTGAAAACCGTGAAAACCGGTGATGAGGAAGAACAATGCACCGAAAGAAGAAGCACCAAATGGATTGCTCGCAGGAGTCATTCCTTCGTGGATCAGGTGCGTCCACTCCCAAGCCTGACTTAATACGAACACCAAACCACCAATAATGGTCAATGCCATCCATTTCAACACACCTGCACGGTTCATATAGTGACCTTCCTGCACGGCACGCACCATGGTAACTGAACTCAGGATGAGTGTAAAGGTCATGAAGGTAACGAACACCAGTGGTGCATGGTGAAATCCGGGACCTGCGTTGAACACATGGTTCGGATCAGGCCAACTCATTGGATTGAGTTCGTCATGCTTTGGCTGACTTGAACGAATAGCGCCGTAGGAGATCAGGAGTCCTGCGAATGTAAAGGTATCGCTGATGAGGTAATACCTCATCATGATCTTGACGTAACTCAACTTTATCGGGGAGTCACCACCAGACCATAGTTCCTTTGCATTAGTATTTGCTACTGCTTCCTAGAT
>JAYRVB010000046.1:0-2261 GCA_041918775.1 Chitinophagales bacterium | reverse complement strand
CTTACGGATGAAAATCCGATCCTGTTGATCAAGTTATCTGACAGCAGCGGGATCAATGCCTTAGGTAATGCAGTGGGACATGATATCACTGCCACCCTGGATGAGGATCAGCAGACCATGTTGAAACTCAATGAGTATTACGAGTCAGACCTCGATAAATATCAGAGTGGCTCGGTGGTATATCCTCTGAGCGATATCGCTCCGGGCAGGCATACGGTGACAGTGAAGGCCTGGGATGTATATAACAACTCAGGCGACGGGTATACCGAGTTCGTGGTGGCGGAGTCGGCCGATCTGGCCCTGAGTCATGTGCTGAACTATCCAAACCCTTTTACCGACAACACTTCGTTCTGGTTTGAGCACAATCGTCCGGGCGACCTGTTGGATGTAAAAGTGGAGGTTTTCACGGTAAGTGGGAAGCGGGTGATCACTTTGCAGCAGCAGGTGGCCACTGATGGTTACCGGGTGGATTCGATCACCTGGGACGGCCGTGATGCCTACGGAGATGCGATCGGAAAGGGTGTTTACGTGTATAAGGTGAGTGTGCGGGCGGCCAGTGATAACAGCAGCGCGCACGAATTTCAGAAGCTGGTCATACTAAAGTAACCCCTGTTTGCGTTACAGAATGTTGTATTTTTGCGAAACCCTAATATTTTTTTGAACTTACTTATGCGAATTTCTCTGAAACTGACTGCCCTGGTAGCAGGCGCAATCATCCTCACAAACACAAGCCGGGCGCAGATTTCGCTCGGTGGAGGCTCCGGTGACGACTATTTGAATACAGTGACCACCGCAGTACCCTTTTTGCGCATTGCTCCTGATGCCCGTTCGGGCGGTATGGCGGACGTAGGGATCGGTATCTCTCCGGATGCGAACTCCATTTTCTGGAATGCGTCAAAAACCGTGTTTATAGATGATAAACATCCTTATGGACTGTCTATGACCTATACACCCTGGTTGAGCAACCTGGTGAATGATATTTATCTGGCCTATTTGTCCGGATACTGGAAGGTAGATGATTTGCAGGCTTTGAGCACCTCTCTTCGTTATTTCTCTCTGGGAAGTATAACCTTTACAGACGCATCCGGTAACGTGTTGCAGGATTTCCGTCCGAATGAGTTTGCTTTTGATGTGGCTTATTCGCGCAAACTGGCTGATAACCTTTCTGCGGGATTGACCCTGAAATATTTGTTCTCCAACCTCGCTACCGATCAGGTGGTAAATGGTGTGCAGATCACCCCTGCGATGGGTGTAGCTGCCGATATCAGCATGTTTTACACCAACAAATTTGACACCGGTGATAAAGATTCTGAGATCGGTTTAGGTTTGAACATTTCCAACATTGGTAATAAAGTATCTTATACCAGTAGTATTGAAAAAGACTTTATCCCAACCAATCTTGGCTTAGGTGCAGCTTATACCGTAAACTTCGACGATTACAATAAACTGACCTTAGCACTCGACCTCAACAAATTATTAGTACCTACTCCGGATACTACCGATACTGACAATGATGGTATTCCGAATTTCAAGGAAGAAACCATGATCAGCGGTATGTTAGGTTCATTCAGTGATGCACCTAATGGATTCAGCGAAGAGATCAATGAGTTCATGATCAGCACCGGTTTAGAATATTGGTACGCAGATAAATTTGCTGTGCGCACAGGATATTTTTATGAGCATCCGACCAAAGGTGATCGCCAGTTCTTTACAGTTGGTTTGGGCTTGCGCTATAATGTGTTTGGTTTGGATTTCTCATACCTGGTTCCAACCAGCAACAACCAAAATCCGCTGGACAATACCTTGCGTTTCACCCTGATCTTCAACCTCGACGCCCTTGGCGAATCAGGTGCAGAAGATGCAGGTGCTGATGGATAATTTGAAAATCATTTTTTTTAAAAGCCGCTTCGATATGGAGCGGCTTTTTTTGTGGGTGATTGGATGAGAGAGGAAAGATGAAAGATGAGAGATGAGAGATGAGGAAGGAGGAAGGAGGAAGGAGGAAGAATTGGGATTAGGTTAGGGGGAAGGTGATTGTATTTGTCGTACTATTCAGGGTATATCGATAAAGTTAATTCCAGAGGCAAGCGTTCACATATCTCACTGATACCTAACACCTGATACCTGCTTCCTGATACCTGATCCCAAACATTCATGTAATGGAATAACTGTTTTTTATTCGGTATCTCCCAACCTTTTCGAAATCTGTGTCGTGTATGTAGTTAACAATTTAATCTCCTCTAACTATGAAACGATTTACG
>JAYRVB010000045.1:0-8302 GCA_041918775.1 Chitinophagales bacterium | reverse complement strand
TGGCATCATGATCTGGAACGCGACAGAGGTAATTATGCCAACATATCTCCACTCATGGATGTCATGTTCGGCACACATGTATTGCCCGACAAAGAGCCGGAACAATTTGGTATCAAAGAAGCATTTCCAAAATCATACCTAAGTCAATTGTGGAGCCCATTCAGGTTCAGACAACATGCAAAAGGCAATGCACAGGGATCCGATATCGATCGATCGTCCTGATCATCATGTCGTGTTACGATTTGCCCGATAGATAAACCCCAAATTTTGTTAAATAACGAAGTGCGCAATACAATTCACGCGGAGTAAACTGTAATTTAGCTGCCTACAACATTTGTATGCACAACTCCACTATAAAAATCCAATCGCTGATCGCATGGCTTATTTGCTTTGCAGGTGTCGGCTCGCTTCACGCACAATCAGACGCCAGCCTATTTCGCTTTCCGGATGTTTCGGAAACACAGATCGTATTTACCTATTCCAATGATATCTGGGTAGTGCCCATCAATGGGGGAACAGCCACAAAGTTAAGTTCACCTGCGGGGGTAGAAAGTTTTCCGAAATTTTCACCCGACGGAAAAACGATTGCCTACACAGCAAATTACGATGGCAACTGGGATGTATTCAGTATTCCGGTGACCGGCGGCGTACCCGCGCGACTAACGCAACATGGTTGGACCGACAGGGTGGTTGACTGGACTCCGGACGGAAAATCCATTTTATTTGCCAGTGGTCGCGAAAGTGAAAAAGAACGTTACAGTAAATTCTTTACCATTCCGGCACAAGGCGGAGCGGCTACCACTTTGCCATTGGCTTTTGCTGAATTCGGGACATATTCGGCCGATGGTTCAAAAATGGCTTTGGTGTTCAGATCAGAAGCATTTCGCACCTGGAAAAGATATCGCGGTGGTGATGTGGCGGATATTTATGTATTTGATTTTACCGATCAAAGCTCGTTTAACATTTCTGCAGATATTGATGCCGGCGAGGAATTTCCGATGTGGTATAACAACACCATTTTTTACCTCAGCGATAATGGTCCCGAAAAACGCATGAACATCTGGAGTTACGACCTCAATACAAAAACCCGCACACAAGTGACCCGATTTACGGATTACGATGTGCACTTCCCCTCAATGGGTCCGAAAGACCTGGTATTTGAGGCGGGGGGAAGGATGTATCTGTTGGGATTGAACGATCGCGCTTTGAGAGAAATACACATTGACGTGATCTCTGACAAAGCGTTGCTGAAAGCACGTACTGAAAACGTGGCAAATCTGATACAGAATATGCACATTGGCCCCGACGGTAATCGGGTGGTGATAGAAGCACGAGGAGAATTGTTTTCATTACCGGCAGAAAACGGATATGTAAAAAACCTCACCCGCAATTCAGGAACCGCAGAACGTTCGCCGGCCTGGTCGCCTGATGGAAAACATATCGCGTACTGGAGTGATGCATCGGGTGAATATGAATTGTGGATGCTGTCGACAGAAAATAATGACGCACCCAAAAAAGTAACTAACCTGGGAAAAGGGTTTAGATATACACTCTATTGGTCGCCCGACAGTAAAAAACTGGCTTATATCGACCAGGCCATGCGCATCTGGATCGTAGATGCCGGCAGCGGCGCAACCACGGAAGTGGATCACGCCTTGCGTTGGGCGCATTATAACCTTGAATCCTTTACAGTAAGCTGGTCGCCCGACAGCCGTTTTATCACCTATGCGCGCGACCTCGACAATGGTATGAACGCCGCCTTTGTGTTTGATACACAGGAAAAGAAATTACATCAGATCACCAGCGGTTTTTATACAGCAAATCAACCGGTGTTCGATCCATCCGGAAAATACATTTATGTGTTGACCGGACAATCGTTCAATCCTGCTTATAGCGACCTCGACAACACTTTTGTATATCCGAATACCACATTGATCGGCTCGATCAGTCTGAAAAAAAGCACGCCATCGATACTAGCACCTAAGAACGATATGGTGGAGATCAAAAAAGAAGAAAAGCAGGAAGAAAACGCAAGTGATAAAAAGGAGAAAAACAAAAAGGAAGAAGAAAAGAAAGAAGATTCAAGTAAAACAAAAGTAACGGAGATAGATTTTGAGGGTATAGAGCAACGATTAGTTGTGTTGCCGGTACCATCAGGAAATATTTCGGAATTACACGCGATAGACGGTAAGGTATTGTATATCAGATACCCGAACACCGGAACAGGTGATGGTGGAACCGTGAGTTTAAAATTCTATGATATCGAGAAGCGCGAAGAAAAAACCATTCTCGATGGTGTGTGGTATTACAGCTTAAGTGTTGATGGAAAAAAAGCGTTGGTTTGGGGTGATGGACAACAAGCCGTTGTAGCCACAGAACCTGATCAGAAGTTTGAAAAAATATTGCGCGTGCAGGAAATGGAAATGCAGGTGGATCCCATGGCCGAATGGAAGCAAATATTTATGGATGCCTGGCGTATCGAGCGCGATTATTTTTATGATGCCAATATGCATGGTGTCGATTGGAATCTTGTAAAAGAGCGATATCTGAAAATGCTGGCAGGCGCTACCACCAGAGAAGAAGTGAATGTGGTGATCGGCGATATGATCGCGGAATTAAATGCATCGCACGCGTATCGATATGGTGGTGATCTGGAAGAAACACCAATGGCCAATTGTGGTTACCTTGGTATTAATTGGAAGCCTGAAGGCAGTTATTATCGCGTAGGAACTATTTTGCGCGGAGCAAGCTGGGATGCAGAGGTGCGCTCGCCACTGGATGCCCCGGGAATTGAAGTGAAAGAGGGAGATTATCTGCTTGCCGTGAATGGAAACCCGATACTTACTACTCAGGAACCATTCGCTTATTTTCAGGGACTGGCGGGAAAAACAGTAGAACTTACGTACAACACCACACCATCTTTCGATGGTGCAAAAACCATAGTGGTACAAACACTGGAAAGCGAAGCGCGATTGCGCAATCTCGCCTGGATAGAACAAAATCGCAAGCGCGTAGCAGAGGCAACGAACGGGCAGGTTGGTTATGTATTTGTGCCGAGCACAGGTGTGGATGGACAAACAGAATTGATCAGACAATTCACTGCGCAAATTGATAAACCGGGATTGATCATTGATGAGCGTTTTAATAACGGCGGACAAATTCCTGACCGCTTTGTAGAAATGCTCGATCGTGATCCATTAGTGTATTGGGCCATTCGCGATGGTAAATCATGGCAGTGGCCACCGGTTGCACATTTTGGCCCAAAGGTGATGTTGATCAATGGTTGGAGTGGTTCGGGTGGTGATGCGTTTCCGGATTATTTCCGCAGAAAAGAATTAGGTCCACTGGTAGGACAACGCACCTGGGGTGGATTGATCGGCATTAGCGGAGTGCCCGCACTTATTGACGGTGGCGGCATCACTGCACCAACTTTCCGCATGTATTATCCTGATGGCACCTGGTTTAAAGAAGGCCACGGTGTTGATCCGGATATTCAGGTGGAAGAGGACCTGAGTGCATTAGCAAAAGGTCGCGATGCACAACTTGAAAAAGCGATTGAAGAAGCGCTCAGGCTGATCAAAACTGACGGATATACGGCACCAACTCGTCCGGCGCCTGAAGTGAGATAAAACAAGCAATGAAAAAAATACAGCGACCGACCGGGGAATCACCAACCAGATCGGTCGCTTTTTCGTGTATGGCAGCATACCTTTATCGTATATTATTGAGCATGCAAAGAAGTATTACCCTCCTCACCCTGTTTTTTTTATTTCACGCTATTTCTGCACAAAGTACAAAGCGCGCATTATTTATCGGGAATAGTTATACTGCTACCAATAATTTACCACAGTTGATCGCTGATGTGGCAGAATCGGCAGGCGACACCCTGATATTCAGCAGCAATGCGCCCGGTGGATATACTTTTGAGATGCATACCACCAATGCCACTACACAGGCATTGATCGCAGAGGGGACATGGGATTATGTGGTGTTGCAGGAACAAAGTCAGATCCCTTCCTGGCCCATTGAACAGGTAGAGGTGGAATGTTTTCCATTTGCCACTCAATTAGACAGTATGGTAAAAGCGGGAAATGATTGTACAGAAACCATGTTCTTTATGACCTGGGGCAGAAGAGACGGCGATGCCGCGAATTGTCCTTTCTGGCCACCGGTTTGCACCTATGCCGGCATGGACAGCCTTTTACAGGAGCGCTATTTGCTGATGGGTGAGTACAATAACGCAGAGGTTTCTCCGGTGGCTGCTGTCTGGCACTATATCCGCGATCATCATCCCGAAATAGAATTGTACAACGGCGATGGAAGCCATCCCTCCCCCTCAGGATCCTACGCCGCCGCCTGCACATTCTACACAGCGCTCTTTCGTGCAGATCCGTCGCTCATTACATTTGATTATAGTTTGACCGCAAGCGATGCCGCTGCGATCCGCGAAGCGGCGAAACTGGTACTGTATGACAGTTTATCGAATTATTTCATCGGCACTTATGTGTTTGAACCGATCGCATCGTTTACGACAAATACAGAAATACCATTGACCGCTACTTTCACGAATACTTCGAGCGGGGCATCAACGTATTTCTGGCAATTCGGTGATGGTAATACATCCACATCCATGCATCCAACACATACTTATAGTACGGGCGGAGCATATACGGTTACATTAACCGCAACTATTTGTGGTGTAGAACACGAGACCACACAAACCATAGAAGTGCTTGCAGCAGATCCGTCATCAGTGCACACCAGCGATTTTGATTGTATGTTGATGCCTAATCCTGTTTCGCATACATTGTTTATTCACCATATACCGGAAGTGGAGATCATTTCGATGATGGATATTTCAGGAAGAAAAATGTATATGTCGGCAAATTATTCCGGTGGCGTTACAAGCATAGATGTATCTACACTTGAACCAGGCATGTATCTGCTTGTTGCACAAAAACAAACGGACGTAGCTTATTTGCCGTTCATCAAACAGTAGAATTTTTTTATTCGTCACCAAGTGTTTCGCCGGTAATATTACCGTGCACACTTAAGAAGCGCCAATCGTCGGGATAGGGACATTGAAAGCGACTTTTTGTTCCGGCGATGATGATCTTGCGTGTTGCATTTTTTAAATTGACGGTGCCATCCGTATGTCCCCCATCACTCACCGACAGGGCTTTTGTGGCCACCCATACGCCGGATGTGGTAGTAATGGTTTTTAATGGGGTATCGCAGGCATCCTGTTCATTGCCCATGGTGCTGAACATAGCCACATATTCCGGTTTCCACGAAGGCAGGTAGGGTACGCCGAAATATTTATTGTTCTTTTTATCCGGGCAGGGCTCGGTGCCGCAACAAGGTTCGTTGCACGTAGCGCCGTATAGATCATTTTTATGGATCCATATTTTTTCTTCGCTGCGCAAAGGATAATTAAAGTGTGAGTGAAAGGCATCAATAAATTCACTATTGATATGATCGTTGTGATAATGCGGCACCACAAATTGTAATAACACACTATCGCGATTGCGATGAAAAATGTTCGTGATCACAGAATCTACCATCGCAACATCTGCGCTCGCCGGTCCGGTGCCGCGCATTTTTTGTCCGAGATAAAAATTATTATCGTTACAATCACCACAAGGATCTGTAAAATCGCCATACCCGGAACCATAGATCCAAACGGTATCACCCATGCCGTTAAAAACAAAAATATTCGAAGTGGTCCATGGTCGGTTATCTGCATAGATCATGCTGTGCACCACGTAAACAGAGCCGGGCACCAGGGCTTCGGTGCCGTCTTTCAGGTCTTTGGGAAATTTGTCTTTAGCGCAGGAAAAGAGGAGGAAGGAAAAAGTAAAAATGAGAAACGCAAACACATTACTTATTGCATTCCTCCGTGCCCTCTGTGTCTTCTTCGTGCCCTTTGTGTCCATGTATTTATGCCACTGTATGATTGAAATACAAAGGAACGCTGGCCTGCGGCCGCTGATTTGGCAGATGGACGCTGATGAACATATGTATTTTATTAACGAATTGACGAATTAACAAATTAACGAATTGACAAACGGTCATCGTTTTCATTGAATAATTCCTGAATTTTGTCTTTCAGGATTTTGATCAACTCCTCATCCATATAATCATATACATCCGGAATGTGCAGCACGCGAATTTCCGGTTGATCTGATTTGCCAAATAAGTCCCAAATGCGTGCGCGATGTTCTGATTCCATTACCAACACCAGGTCTGCCCATTGCATATCTTTTTCGGAAATTTTGCGATTGCTTTTCGGGCTGAGTCCGGCAGAGCGTATGTGTAAGCGTGCATCATTTTTAAAAATATGCTCAGCGGTTCTGCTTCGTCGTTTGTTTTTACCGCATACGACAAGTATGTTTGGTTTGTGGGGCATGAGCTTTCCCGGTTTTTTGTTTGCAGACCGGAGGCGTTTATAGGCAAATATACAGCATGGGAAATTTCAAAATGCGGTAATACCTGCCACGCAAACCCTCACCATGAACCACTGGGTGAAAATAAAAAGTCGATAGGTGTATGGGTATTATATAGCCATTGGTGTCCCGCACCGCCATCCCCACAAAAGGGTTCCATAAGTTCAAGCATGGTTATATAATCAGCGACGGTCAGCGCACAGGTGAATGCCTTTTGATCTCGTGTTGTAATGCCGATCGAAGACTCAGCCAGGTACATGGTTAAGCTGCAATTCACCGGCACAATAAATGAAAGGCTTGCCAGGTTGAGGGCTTCTTTTTTTTCGATGACCACATTGTTGATCGCCGCTTTTAGTTGAGCCGCCTCGTTTGCATCATAATCAAACAGGCGAATGAGTTGGTTGCTCACCACGTCAGGGTGTTTTCCACCATCACTTATATCGTTCAGGAATTCAAGCTGCATTTAATTGTTTTTTTTGCCGGGATGATGCGGGTATCCGCTATAAGGAAATTCGCGGGATGTGAATTTTTCTTCAACCGTTGAATCGCTTACCAGATCAACTGTTTTATATGTTTCCATAAGTGTGTGAAAAAGCACTCTGAGTTCAACAGGTTCCTGGTCAAATCCGTACGCGCTGCTAGTATACACGGTATCAGCGGTTTTGATCCGCACGCCGCAGGTTTGGTCATCGGTCCAATTGGCCTGATACAATGGTTGTAAGCTATCCAGTGCAATACAGTTGATCTCTGTGCGTATTTTATCGAATGTAGACGGAGATAATTTTCCGGAATAAAAACCTTCTTTTTCTGTAAAAGAGCCACCATAGAAATAGAGCATGCCGGTGCTATCGATCTCTAAATACATAGAAGGACAGACGCCGAAACAGCCGGTGCTATAAAAGGCGATCCTTTCGGGTTGCCAATCGAAAACGGGGTTTATTTTTGTCAATTGAAGGGTATCGCATAATTGCTTGGGGTCATAACCAAATAATTTTTTTGTTTCCTCTGTTGTGGGAATTAGAGAGAGGTATTGTGCAGATATGCTGTCGATAAGAAACGCATATGTAAATTTTCCCCCGGTTACGAGATCACCGCTTTTGCGTGTGCGTTCTTTGATCAACAGTGTATCGCCGCTGATCCAATATTTAGACGAGACGCCATATGGGTATACGTAGGTGCATGTGGAATCCTGGAAAGTGAAGATGAAGGGACGGCCTTTTGAAATTCCGGGAATGGATGCTGTTTTCCAATTGCCATGCAGAATATCCTTCATTTTGCTTTCTGACGAATGGGTGCGCGGTGCACAACTCATTGCACTTAATGCAATGCACAGCATATAAATGATTAATCTCATGGTTTGATCGTTACAGGGATTGTTTCTGTGAAATGATACTACTAAGGTACTGAATATATATCTGTGGCATATAATAATGCAGGGACACAGAGGACGCGGAGAAGGCACGGAGAACACAGAGCAATACATGATATGCTATGCTTGCATTTCTTTGTGCACTCTGTGTCTTCTCTGTGCCCTTTGTGTCCCTGTATTTATGAGGCTGTACGGTAGAAATACAATGGAACACGGAGCCTGCGGCCGCTGATCCCGAGTACTCGGGACGGATGTACGCTGATAAATGCATGTATTTTATTAACCAATTAACCAATTAACGAATTGCATTCCTCTGTGGCCCTACATTAATAGCACGCACCCACTACAAGAAACAATTGATTTTTTATCTTCGTCTCATGAGAACCTATCTGAGCATTTTCATAGCGAGTCTGCTGCTGACAAGCTGCTTTCACAAAAATGTAATGAAAGACCCGGCCGATGACGTAGTGCAGAGTTTTATTTATGC
>JAYRVB010000044.1:0-6403 GCA_041918775.1 Chitinophagales bacterium | reverse complement strand
TTTATAATACTCCCCATTTTCTGGACCACGAGGTTCATTTGAAGGCTAGGATTTGCAAAAATGCGATATACACGTGCTACCGCTCATAGTCTATGAAAATCAGTGACTTTTAACCCGGTAACTTTACTTTTCCGCTCAAACAAAGTAAAGTTATGTTATTAACTTTACTATTCTCACCCTCAGAGGAGATCATACTTGTTATTGTTTGCCTTTGCGTATGTCTGAGTTGAGGGTTGTAAATGGTTTAGTATTGGAGATGTAGTTCCGCTGCGTCATTCCCCCAACGACATGACATAGGTGGCGAGAAGTTTGGCGTCTTCGGGGCTGAGGTTGGGGTGGGGGGTCATGGCTGTTTCGCCCCATACACCTGAACCGCCTTTGATGATCTTTGCAGCAAGGGTGTCGGTGATGTTTGGTTGTCCGGCATATTTTTGTGCAATGGATTTGTAGCTTGGACCTACCAGGGTGTTGTCTTCCTGGTGACAAGTAAGACAATCGTTTTGTGATACCAGCATTTTGCCGCGGTATACGTCGGTGCTGATACCTGCATTTTTGTTTGCATTGTCTTTTCCTTCGGTGCCTGATTTACCACCGCATGAGGATAATATTACGGCGCACAGCACGCCTATGGCAATCTGTTTCATGTTGCAAATTTTTTAGCAAAGTGAAGCATGTGCGCCGATAAAAAATATGATGCAGACGCCCTTTACACAAATGATTTAAGTCAACCAGCTGCTGTTGTATGCCTTTGCCTCGCGGCAATATCGTGAGCGGGTGGTAGGGTGGTTTGCTGATATTTCAGGCGGTGTGCACGCCGGGATACGGCTGAGGCGGTTGCGATAAACGAGCCCGGGGTGTTGGTGCGCAAGGGTTTAGAGGCAGTGGACTGTACATTTCCCCCCTCCCTGAGAACGCACTATCCACACCCCTATGCATACTAAAAAACGAGTTTGGCAGGTTTATTGATTATCTTCGGAAAAGGGTATGCTGAAACGGAATTATCTCATAGCGGTCGCAATGTGCATGCAGGTAGCCATGGCTTCGGCTGCGGAAGTGAAAACGATTTTTACCTGGTCGTATGATCAGAAGCTGATCAGTATGGTGTATTATTTTGATCAGGCGGATTACACGTTCTATAAAAATATGCCGCGGGTATACGACGACTGGGTGCACTATTTACATGAGGAACCGGGGCATGATGTGATAGATGATTTTGCGCAGGAGTTTAAATTACTGGCCGCTGAACATTCGTGGAGCGACTGGCAATTGGCTGAGTGTGCGATCGCTTTTGTGCAAACGTTGAAGTATAAGAATGATGGACAGTGGGAGTATCCGCGCTATCCGATAGAAACGCTGGTAGAGAAAGGTGGCGATTGTGAGGACCTGGCCATTGCTTTGGAAAAGTTAATTTCTGCCCTGGGCTTTGATTGCGTGCTTATTTCACCGCTCAAGCACATGGGTGTGGGTATTGCCACTAAGTATCCGATAGACGGCGCTGCATTTACACACCGCAATAAATCTTACTACTATATTGAAACCACCAGTGGCGGATGGATGATAGGCGATTATCCCGAACACTTGAGTGCTGAAGCAGTCATTTACGATCCGGGTAATGTGGATGCGGGGATTTTGTTGTCGGCCTACACCTACACCTATAACGACTACCGCACACCGGAAGAGGTGGTGGCCGAAGTGCATACGCCAAAAGAAACAAACGAAACGCAGGAGGCTGCGGCGGAGGATGCCCAGGCGGAAACCAATGCACCGGTTTACGATCCGAAGGCGCCGAAGCGTCCGGCTAATACCTATACCATAGATGTAGATAAAGTGGTGATAGACGGCAAAAAGGAAACTGTGGTGACCAAGGTTGTGGATGATGGCACCGATATTAAAATTGTTGCCGACAGCGAATAGTATGCATCCGGTGTAAGGCATGCACTATGCAATATCGCTAAGTGTCTTTTCGCTTGACTACAAATACATATTCTTCTTCCACCGGCAGGTATCCATAATCGTAACAATAATAATAAATGGATCCTTTTTTTGTGGTGTAAGTAGAAGTGATGTAATGAAAATTAAATCCGCGATCGCGCAATCTCAGGCGTGATACTTTTGGATTTTCATCACTGGTAAGTTCCATCAGAATATTGCGATTTTTGCGCAAAATAGCATTGATGGTATTCATGTAGTTGCCGCCGTTTATGGCACGAAGGCGATTGTTGTGCGAGTGTCTGCAAATGTCACTGCAAAACTTTTTGTCGTTGCGGCCGAGCATGTCTTTGCCGCACTCCCTGCATTTTTTGGGTCCCATAGATAAACAAGTAATACATTTTTAAGGTTTAGGATAACAATTCAAATATAGGGCATTACCGCTTAAATATGCAAATGCATATTGTGGAAAATTGTGACATACAATGAGTGGAAAAAAGTGTCATAGGTTTGTCATGTCATTGCGTTGGCCGGGTGCAAGCCGGGACCCTGTGCCGGAGGGGTAAATACATCATCCGGTAGATTTCCTTGTATTCCTTTATTGGCAAAGCAATAGCCGGACTTAAGCGTTTATATTCGAATATAAACGCTTAAAATTTGGTGCGTACAAAGTGGCATGTGCATCTTTGGATCATCGTGATCAGAATATAATAGCAAGCTGATCAGCAGGTAAAAAAATTATTGTTTCATCTTTTAATTAAAACACATGAGTACCCTTAAGAACAAAGTGATCCTGATGGGACATCTGGGCAAGGACCCGGAGGTGAAGGTTGTAAATGGCAAAACCAAGTTGGTCAAGTTTTCGCTGGCCACCGATGAGGTTTACACGAATCAGAATGGCGAAAAAGAAAAGAGCACCCAATGGCACAATCTCATTGCCTGGGGCAAGTCGGCAGAGATCATTGAGAAGTATTGTACGAAAGGCATCGAGTTGCTGGTAGAGGGCAAACTGGTGCATAGTCAGTATACTGATAAAAACGACGTAAAGCGTTACGTTACCGAAGTGCAGGTGAATGAATTTGTGATCGTGACCAAGAAAGGTTAATTCGGATATTGTTTACGTTGAGTTGCTTTATGTAAAGTCTGCATCTCCCCTGATGCGAACTGCCTCGTTTATCCCTTAATGGTGCTGTTGGAAATGTGTCGCGGATGCGAGGCGGTTTTTTTTCCCCTTATGTCTTACTGTGGTATACACTAAACCTGCCGACCTGCACCTGTGCATGAAAAACCTTTGCAGGGCTTCGGTGAAGTTGTAACTACTGCGGTGCTGATCGAAATCTTCATTCGCTATCCCTTAACAACGACCTCCCGAGTTCCGGGTGGTGTATTGCTGGTCGTGTTTGGACGGCCCGGACCGGGAGGTTTTTTGGTTGGGAGAGGAGGGGTATGTCCGGCTTGTGTGGGAAATTGCTGCGCTCTATGGCTGTTTCGGTGGTGTTCCGCTAGCTAGCGGGAGTGCGGTAGTGCGGTGGTGCGGCGGTGCGGTAGTGTGGTGGTGACCCGATAGTTATCGGTAGTACGGTAGTGCGGGAGCGAGAGGTTGCCAATGCCGGCTAACGCCACCTAATCTTGCATACGCACATGAACACATGCGCACCCGAACACATGAACACAAGCGTACTTTATACTCATTTCGCACATTTCACTCATTTCGCAGATTTCTTCCATTTCGCACATGAACACATGAACACCTGAACACAAACTAGTTCTCCACATACGCCTTCCCATCGAGCCAGGCTTTGGCATCGTCGAAGGTGATGGTGCCTTTGGTGGTGAGGGTGGAATCGCATATTTGGAAATCGACACGCTGACCGTCGAAGAGACTCAGGCTCATTTCGAGTTGCATATCTACGAAACCGTCGATGATATAAGCATCTTTTTCGATACCGGGCCGTGTGGCAAAGCGCACCACAAAGGAGGTGTCGTTAACGAGTTGTACCACAGCGCCAAGGTCGATAAAGTAACGGTATTCCTGCAGGAAGGCCCCTACCTTTGAGGCGGTTTCTTCGTCGACGGGATCGAGGTAGTATACCTTGTCGTTCCCAAAAGTAACCACCTGCTCAGATTGTTTACACGACTGCAGCAGAGCGGCAGTGATGGACAGGATCAGGAGTAAGCGCATAGTCATGTGGCAAAGGTAATGAACACAATCGTCGGCTAATGCCTATTTTTGAGCCTGTAGCATAAACGCAGGTCGTTGAAACATATTGTCAAATCAGCTTTTTTCATCACCATAGGTGGTGCCTTGCCCCTGCTGGCCAGCGTTATTCTGCTGATCCCTTATACCGACAATCTGCAAACCGGCGATTATGGTGCGCTGGCTATTTATATTTCATTCAGCCTGCTGGTGCAGATCCTGATGAATTATGGGGTGGATAGTTACCTATCGGTGCACTATTATGATCACCATGCAGATACCGGCGCCCTCAAAAAATTTCTGGCACGCATCACGGGCAGTTTGCTCTTATATGGGTTGGTGCTCAGTGTGCTTTTATCGGGGTTGTGTATGGTGTTGTTCCCGATCATTTTTCCCAATGGCAATATTGGCTTCTGGCCTTATGGTTTCATGAGTATCATAACCGGTTTTTTTAATGCCTGGTTTCGCATGTACGTAAATGTGCAGGTGTTTGCCGACAAGGCGCGCAAGTATTTTTGGTTCGGTGTGTTCAATCTGGTGGTTACGGTGGCCATCTCTGCCTGGCTGGTGTATGACAATCCGAATTCGCTGATCGGCCCGATGTGGGGCAGGTTTTTATCGGGGGTATTGATATTTCTGCTCAGCTTCCTATATGGGTTGCGCGAATTCGGCATTCGATTTCAGTTTGATCTACTCCGGGAGATTCGCAGTTACAGTACGCCCATAGTTATTTTTAGTTTACTCACCTGGGTATTGGGCTATATCAACAATTATATTTTAAATGCCTTGTCGACACCCGAGGATGTAGGGGTGTATGATTTTGCCCTGAAATGCACCCTCGTGATCGAATATGCCGGCTTAGGTTTGTTGGGCACGATCAATCCGCGCATTTATCAGCTTTGGAAAAAAAATGGCAATACCTCAAGTACGCAGGAAGAAAATCGATATTACCATGCCTATAGTGCGGTGAACATTATCCTGATCGCTCTGAATATTGCCATACTGCCCCTGGTGATCAAACTTTTTGTGCGCAATGAAGCCTATCACGACAGTATTGATCTGCTACCGGTACTCTGCGCCAGTTTCGCTTTCAAAGGCATGTATGGAATGCTGGTAAACCCGGTATTCTATTTCAAGAAGACCCGCATACTACCAAAGGTAATGGCCATATCTGCTTTGGTGCAGATCCTGAGCGGTATTGTGTTGATCCATTATTTCGGTATCCAGGGGGCAGTATGGAGCTTCTTTTTAGTGCGTCCGGTGCAGTTATTGGTATTGTGGTGGGAGGTGAGAGGGGTGTATGGGTTTGGGTTTAATGTGTGGAAAATGTTGGTCATTCCATCGATCTATTCTGCGGTGATCATCTGTATGCAATATTTATTACCACAATCCATGCAGGCACATACATATTGGATGCAAATGGTTGCAGCCGCCATATTGATCGCAGTGGTATACAGAAATGAAATAAAGACCGCACCTGAGATGCTCTTCAAAGCATCCAAGCCTACATCTGAAACAACCTAAAGCCTTTTATTGCTTGATAAATGTTTCAGCTGCTGCCGCTTGTTGACCGTTTTGCCATAGACGGATCGTATACATGCCCGGTGCGAAAGCTGTTACATTTATTGGTTGGTTGGCAGTATAATTGTCAGTATACCATAAACATTCTCCCAATAGATCATAAATGCCGAGTGCAGATGCTTGTTCCTGCACAGGATATTTGATCATGATCTGATCTGTTGTCGGATTTGGGAATACATCAAATGTAAAGTTTGCCGGCTGAGTGCTTGAAATTGCAGTTGGCGCTGAATATTCAATGGTTAACGTTGGCCAGTCTGATTCATCAGCTGCATCAGATGAATGGAACATAAGTCCACGAGTAGGTATTTCGTTTTGCAACTTCAGTGCAAAGCCAAAGTTGTTGGCGGGGTCATCCACCATATCTTGAATAAAGGTGCTGATATCAATGTTATAGTTCTCATAGGGATCTGTGCTGGCAGGCACATCGATCTGACCTGTAGTTGTAGTGCCCGGTTGTGTATTCCAGGTGGCAGAATATTCTTCCCACTCTTCGGTGATCCTTTGGAGCCAACAGGCATTGCCACCTTCATGGCCCTCATTTAAGAAAGGGGAAAAGTCATCACCAAAGGCTTTCAGGCTTAAAGTTGCAGAGTTGATCACAGAGCCTTCCGGTATAGAAGATAGGTCGAATTGTATGAGTCCATAACCACCATTTTCTCCAACACCCATAGCAGCCGGTTGCCAGAAGGATGAGAA
>JAYRVB010000043.1:0-5264 GCA_041918775.1 Chitinophagales bacterium | reverse complement strand
TCGAGGTCTTGCAGGACAGTCTGGTGCAATTAGGCGATGGGGTCATATTGTATCAATCGCCTGAAACTTCTGAGGGAGGCGAACGCGCCATAGATTTTGCCGCTTCAGCGATCTCTGAGGAGGGAACGCAGTTTGCCAGTATGCAAATAGAACGCCTGCCGGCGGGCACATACACTTATATCCGGGCAAGTGTAGCCTATCAACAATACGGGGTGCTCTTCGATCTGCACAATGTGCCGGTATTAGGCACATTGAATGATCAGACCGGGCTCATCGGTTCTTTTGTTGGGTATAACACCTATATAGAGACATTGACCCTCGATCAGCTGAGTGTAGACATACATGCGAATAAGGCACAGGGGTTCTGGGCATTTGAAACGCAGCTTACAGATGCGGCTGCACCTTATAATGCGATATATACAGGACAAGCGCCTGCGGGAGCCACCACGGTAGTGAATCCATTACATGCAACCTCTCCGATTCCGGAAGGCTCTTGTGTAATAACAGGCCGTTTTGATCCCCCGCTTGTTGTGGAAGAAGGAGAAACCCGCGATTTGGAGATCACACTGTCATTTTCCCTCAACCAAAGTTTCGAATGGATCGAAAGCACTACGAACGGGAAATGGGATATTGATGCTACCGACCCTGAATCATCAGAATCGGTAGTGGATATGGGCGTGAGGGGTTTGATCCCGATTTGGACATGGAAGGAGTAAGAAATGTTATTATCAGAACAAACACGAAATAAAAAAAACATATATATTAGCCGCCGGATGTGCACGACATACACATATTCTCCCCTAACATCCGCCTGTGGACACATAATTTCTTTATTCAACAATGGTAATGCAATAAATCAAACAGCATGAACAGACGATTATTTTTACGTAACACACTCGCAGGAACCGCCGCAATCGCCATCACGCCCTCAGCCTTTTTAACAAGTTGTGATCCTGAAACGATCCCTTCACTTGATTTCGGTTCAGTTGGCGGATTAACCGTTCCGGCGCCTCCTTTTACAAATGACTTCGAAGCTCTGGACGTTATACCTGCCAATGGTGCGTCTATTTCAGCAAATAAGAATTTTGCCATTTTCCTGGGTACTACAGGAACCTATTGTTACGGTTATTCCAGCACGATATGGGGACCAACACTTACGGCGAACTCAGGCGAGTCGGTAAGCATTACCCTTACTGCTAATATGTCGAAAGACACCAACATGCATTTCCATGGATTGAAGCTCAATGCAGATGAGCACGATGGTGTTGAAGATATCGTTGGCAATGGTTCCAGCAAAACATACAATTTCACGGTGAACAATCGCGCGGGTATGTATTGGTATCATCCGCAGATCAAAAAAGTAACCGGTGAGCAGGTAGGTGGCGGAATCGGTGGTTGCTTCATCGTGAGTGATAGCGAAGAAGATGCGCTGAATCTCCCTGCCGGTAACCTCCGCAGCTCAGTGATCACCATTCAGGATAAGCGATTCAACGAGGACAATATGATGTATTATAGTCCGAATCCTGCTGAATCGCTCACCGGATTTTTTGGTGGAAACATTTTAGTGAATGGTGTGAGTGGTCCTGTGAAAAATGTAAGTTCACGTATACATCGTTTGCGCATGATCAACGGATCTACCGCACGTATTTATAACCTCGCATTGGCCGTAACTGGTGGTGATGATATTCAATTCAACATCATTGGTAACGATGGTGGTTTGTTGAAGAACCTTGGTGGTGCCATCAATAACATTTTGTTAGCACCGGGCGAACGCGTAGATACTCTAGTAGATTTCAGCGGACTTCCACTGGATACCGAGATCATCTTAAGCAGTAAACAATTTAATGATGGTGGCGAATATCAAGGTGCTACCGGTTTCGATATCATCAAATTTGTGATCTCTCAGGAAGAAGATGAAACCTGGGAACTGCCGGATGATCTGTCTGATATCACAGAACTGACAGAAGGTGATGTTACCGGTGAAACCAGAACATTTGATGTAGCTAATCCGAATATTTCCAAAGAAGAAGCTACAAACAATACAGACTCAGTGCATGAGATCAATGGCGATACTTATGCTGCCGGCGTTTCTGCATTTTCAGTGAATTCAGGAGCTGTAGAAAAGTGGGTGATCGACAATACCGGAGGCAAAGAACCACGGATTATGCACATCTATGGCGTGCAGTTCCAGCTCTTCGCCCGTGAAGGTGGTCGCGCATCGGTAAAACAGTGGGAAAGAGGCTGGAAAGATACTGTTTGTATCCTTCCTGACGAGAAAGTAACCCTGCTGATTCCGTTCAATGCTGCGCCTGGCGTATACCATATGACCTCAGCTAACCAGGAACATGCAGACACAGGTCTGATGAATACTTTTGAGATCGTATGATAGTGTCATGATTATATGTATCTCAAAAAGCCCTCTTCGGAGGGCTTTTTTATTGCCATAAACTGACATCTCCGCATATTATCAACATAGGTAGATAGCGTTTAGTAAGAAATTTTGGTATCTTGTGTAAACAAACCCCTGATGTATGATCTTGAAACAAACCTCAACCCTCCTGCGTCCCATCATGGCATTGTCGCTCCTTTACCTGGCGAACCTATCCCTGAAATCGCAGACACACAACAGTGGGAGTATGACACCCTTTTACATTGTAACCATTGTATTTACAGTGCTTGTTGTAGCAGCGGTGATCTCTTTTTTCATTAAAAACAAACGCAAAAACTAAGGCAGTTCAACACATGCTTTCGAACACATCACATCAGTGATCAAGCGGTGAATTGATCAGAAACGCATAATGAAGTTATCTGTATCTTCGCCTTGTGTAAATTCATGCCTGTTCAACTTTATCTTTCGCTCCTTCTCGCTGTTGCCGGATATACTTCATCCTGCACACATGCAGACACACAACCTGTGCAGGTGCCAACCTTGCAACCTGATACAAGCATCACTTTTTCAATCGGCGCGGTGGGTGACCTGATGTGTCATAGTTCTCAATTCAATAATGCCCGTGTTCAGGGCGACACCTTTGATTTCTCCGGATCCTTTGAATTTGTTGCGCCAATCATTTCATCCGTTGATCTGATGCTGGGTAATTTAGAAACAACCCTTGCGGGCGATCGCACTGCATATAGCGGGTATCCGCAATTCAATACACCCGATGCGTATGCCACTGCATTAAAATCATCCGGTTTTGATTGTATCATCACCGCTAACAATCATAGTAATGATACCGGAGAAGAAGGCATTTTACGCACTATTTCCGTTTTAGATAAATTAGGACTGCATCATACAGGTTCTTTTACCTCTGCGCAGGACAGAGATAGCGTGCGCATTTATACCGTGCAGGGCGTAAAGGTGGGTATAGCCGCGTATACCTATTCCACCAATGGATTACCACTCACAGATGGCAAACCCTGGTTGGTGAATATGATCGATTCTGCCCTGATCAAAAAAGATATTGCCGCGGGTCGTGCACACGGCGCTGAATTGATGATCGTATTCTTTCATTTCGGCGATGAGTATCAGCGACTGCCCAACAGCTATCAGAAAAGTTATACGCAACTGGCAATTGATTGTGGTGCAGACATCATTTTCGGCAGTCATCCGCATGTGTTGCAACCTGCAGGATTTTATCCGGGCAATGGGTCAACAGTGGATAGTGTGTATGTAGCCTGGTCGATGGGGAATTTTATCAGCAATCAACAGGATGAATACACGGATGAAGGTGTGATCGTGCAGTTACAGATCACGAAAGACCTGCGCAGTGGAACGATCAATATCACTGAGGCCAAACATGTGCCCACCTGGGTGTATAGAGGCAAATTGGCTGATCGAAAAGTGCATACGGTATTCCCGATCGTGGATACTGCATATACCGGCATTCCTACGTACATCCTCGAAAATTATCGCTCTGAGTTGGACAAGGCCTGGACCCATACACAGAAAACCCTGAGCACACCGGTTCCGTTAAACAAAAAGTAGCACGGCATTTGCATATACTACCGCATATGAAACACCTCAGCACCATTTTGCTGTTTTGCCTATCCTTCGGAGGCTTGCGCGCACAGGTGGGCGATCCATTCAGTGATGCCGACATGGATACGATCTTTTACATGGAACTCGACAGTTTTACGGTGACTACCCGACCCTTGCATAATTACAATTATTCGCGGTATGAGAGTATCGTTAAAAAGGTATATCCTATTGCCGACACTGCGGTAAAGATCATTAAGGAACTGGAAGCACTTGAATTCAGCAACCGTCGTGATGAAAAGCAGTATAAAAAGGAATTGGAAGAAAGTCTGCGCTCAACTTTTGAAGATAAACTGAAGAAGTTATCGCGCTCGCAGGGCGAGGTATTGATCGATATCATTGAACGCAACACCGGCAAACCCCTCTACACCATCCTCAAAGATGTAAAAGGCGGCAGCACCGCATTCTGGTGGAATAACCTCAGTAAAGTATATGGGTACGACCTCAAGGAAGGTTACGATCCAGACAATGACCCTACCCTTGAAATGATCATACAGGCGTATGAGGCCAAAAAAAATGTCAAATAGTTTTTACTGACCGCATAAGCTGATCAGTGATTCCCACATGTTCGTGAAATTCGGAAGTAAGGCAGATCAATTACCTGCTGTATCCGTAGATACATCTTCAGCACCCGCATCCACCGGCATGGTAGCATTATTGTTTTGCACAGCAGCAGAACGATCAGCTTCTGTACCAATACCCGCTGGTGCATCTGATGAAGAGGTAGGCTTAACAGCCGCAGCGCTCAAACATAATACAAAAACGATCACTACTAAACCCCAGGTGATCTTTTCAATATCATCAGTAGTGCGTTTGTAGCCGAAGATCTGGTTAGCAGCACCTCCAAAAGAACCTGAAAGGCCACCGCCCTTAGGATTCTGGATCAACACAACAAGGGCAAGTAAAACTGCGGCTATGATGGCAATAATAATGATAATGGTAAATAACATATGCTTTAGCGTTTTTTCAACTGTTCTATCAGGGCTGCAAAGTAATCGCTTTTTTGGGGTTTTAGCAAACTGAGTTTTTGGTACATCTCCATGGCTTTTGCGTATTTCCCTTGCATGACAAGGATCCTGGCGTAAGTTTCGCTCACCAGACCCGCGTCAGATTGTATGCTTTTTCTTGCCAGATCAGCCGCAATATGCTCATTCATGAGCTTGTCGGCAGCATGTTCGGCCGGATCCTGATGGGCGGATGGTTGCTTGCGCAGATATACGCGAACAGG
>JAYRVB010000042.1:0-2535 GCA_041918775.1 Chitinophagales bacterium | reverse complement strand
TGCATGATCCGATATTGCATGCCTTTCATGCGTATTGGTCGACGCAAAAGCAGCCTCTCCCATCGCCACAGGGCGCCGATTATTTTCCATGCTGGGATAAGATCTCTGATGCCGTAAATAAAGATGCACTGGTGAACAGTATACACCGGCAACCCGCCGTATATATTCGCTGTAAAAAAGACAGGATCAAGCCGGTGATCGATGAACTTACACAGGCACAATTTGCTTTTGAACGCGATGGGGTCTGTATAAAGTTCACGCACAATTACCCATTGCAGGAACTGAGCACATACCAACAGGGTGATTTTGAGATACAAGACATCGCCTCGCAACAAACACGCACCTTACTGCACCCACAAAAGAATGAAGCCTGGTGGGATTGTTGTGCGGGTTCAGGTGGGAAAAGTTTATTGCTGCTCGAAGAGGAAAAACAGATACAATTATTTGTGAGTGATGTGCGTGAAAGCATTTTACGCAATTTACAGGAACGGTTTCAACGCGCAGGTATTCGGCAATATGCGGCCATTATCGCTGACCTGGCGCAATCTGACACCTCGATGTTACAAAGTATACCGGACATGCAGGGTATCATAGCAGATGTACCTTGTTCAGGAAGCGGCACCTGGGCGCGAACACCCGAACGTCTGGATTTCTTTACACCGAACGACCTGCAACACTATGTAAGTCTGCAGCGACAAATACTGGAAAAAGCCATCCCGAAATTATTGCCGGGCGGACAATTCATATATCTGACCTGTTCAGTATTCAGTTATGAAAATGAAGTGCAATCTGCCTGGATCAGCGAGCAGTTTGGCCTACAGCTCGCCGAGCAGCATTATTTCCAATATTCCTCTGAAGGAGGTGATACTTTGTTCGGCGCGCGATTTATCCGTTGATCTTGTTGCGCACCAATTCCAATATTTCGGCTTCAAGTTGTTGTGCCGCGTCTGCAATTTGCTGACCTGCTGCAATTTTTTCTGCTGCAAAGGCCTTATCCTCCAGTCCTGATGCATTGATCTGCACATTCAAAAAGGCACCAAGTACCGCAGTACGTGCACACAAAGCACCAACACCTGCATCACTCACGGAATTCGGATTGCCGATCTCTGCCATTTTTCTGATCAGCGCCATGGAGTCGTAACTAAGTTGCATTACTTTGAATGGTACTTCTATGGCATATACGGTTGCTTCCTGTATCGCTTTTTTACGTGCAGCTTTTTCTTCCGCGTTGCTTTTCGGTAATCCAAAAGCATGCATGATCTTATTGAACGCAGCTGTGTCTTCGTCAACGAGAAATAATAATTGATCTTTTATCTTTTGTCCGGCTTCGGCTACATCAGAAAAAGCTTTCCAATGCGCGTCCCAACCTTTTTTATGTGAAGAAAGATTGGCCACCATAGTAGCTAGCGCAATACCCAGGGCGCCGCAATAGGCAGAAATACTTCCCCCACCCGGTGCCGGCGATTCAGATGCCGTTTCGTTGGCAAAATCGCGCAGGTCCATTGACACGAGTTTGCCTTTGCGCTGTCCGAGTTTATATTCAATGATCTTATCTTCCGGTTTAAATGGCGCAAGTTCATCCAGCCCCATACTTTTTACGGCAATTTTGATCAACTCCTCTTCACTAACACCGGTGCTGCGCTGTTGTTTTTCCAAAAAATATTTTCCTGCATCGAGGAGGCATTGAAGCGGGATCAATCCAACAAGTTCACTTCCGGTAACGCGCATACCACGTCGATACGCACTATCCGCGCAGGCATCAAAGGCCACATGCACAGGTGTATCGCGGATATTCGTCAGGTTCATGGATACCTGTGCGATTCCATATTCTTCGATATACCAACCGATCGCTTTCACGCTTTTACAAGCCCCGGGAATGCGCAGTGCTTCGCCGGCAGCATCTTTAGCACCTGAAGGGTCAACACGACCATTCTCGCGCACATCAAAAGCAATGGAATTTGCACGTCGTACACTGGTGGTGTTGAGGTTCACATTAAAGGCCACCAGAAAATCGCGCGCACCGATGATACAGTTTCCCGAGAATGCGTTGAATTTTGCCGGGCCGAAATCAGGTTGCCATTCGGGGTCCTGCAATTTTTTTTCTATGCCTTCGTATTCTCCGGCACGAATGGTAGCCAGGTTTTTACGTGCCGGTTTTGTAGCAGCGCTTTCATAAAGATATACGGGGATCTGCAGTGCCTTTCCCACGCGCTCGCCGAGCTTTCTGGCGCATTGGATACAATCTTCCATAGTGGCATTGGCCACGGGAACAAAAGGACAAACATCGGTAGCCCCCATGCGCGGATGTTCACCACTATGCTTGCGCATGTCGATCAGCTCTGCAGCTTTTTGAATTCCGCGAAAGGCAGCTTCCACCACACTGTCGGCATCACCAACAAACGTGACCACGGTGCGGTTTGTCGCCTTTCCCGGATCTACGTCGAGAAGCATGATGCCTTCCACGGTGCTGATCGCATCGGTGATCTGGCGTATGATGGACATGTCGCGTCCTTCGCTGAAATTCGGCACACATTC
>JAYRVB010000041.1:0-5914 GCA_041918775.1 Chitinophagales bacterium | reverse complement strand
TTTTTCACATAAGAAGCATAACATTGAATAGACCCCATACCAACTGAAAGTGTAAAGAAAATTTGCCCCGCCGCAGCCAGCCAAACCTTCGGACTCCATATGGTACTAAAATCAGGTGTCCATAAAAAATTCAAACCTACTACACCTCCATTTATGGCGCCGTGCTCACCGGAATTGAGCGTCACAGCCATGATCGCCAGGAAGACACCGAATACGATCAACAGCGGCATACCGATCTTGGCAACCTTTTCTACACCACCGCTCAAACCTTTCGACAATATCCAGGTATTTAAAAGCAAACATATGATCCAAAAAATCACAGGCGCCGGATTATCGGCGATCCAACTGGACCAGTGTTGGTGCGCATCGCCTGCATTTACATAGGCATTGAAATAGTTACTTACAGATTCAGCAGATTCGCCACGGAATGTACCTGAAACCGAATTCCAAACATAATTTAATGTCCATGACTCCAGGTAACAGTAATATGCAGCCACGGCCAGGTTGGTAAAAATGCCAAACACCCCAATATATTTCCAGAATTTCCGCTTATCCATGGCATCCAGGATGAAGGGCGTGCTGTGATGGCCTTTGTTTCCGCCAAATCTACCGGTGGCCCATTCTATCCACAAAAGTGGAATACCCATTAATAAGAAGCATACCAGATACGGTATGATAAAGGCTCCGCCACCATTTTGAATGGCTTGCACCGGAAAGCGAAGAAAGTTTCCCAATCCCACAGCATTACCTGCCATGGCCAAAATGAGTCCTACGCGCGATCCCCAAGATTCTGAGTTGTTTGACATATGCTTTTATTATGCCTGTATTTTTGCCGCAAAATACGGATTTTTTTTTGCCCGCCAAGTTTGCTCACTTATCAGACCCTGCACCCTATCCCAGGCTGGTGTATAGTCGGTACAAAAGAAATCCTGACTGTATTTCCTAATGCCGAGGCATAACGGTAACTTTGCACCCTCTTTTAAAAGGATAGTGCATTTATGAATACCTTATTATATGTGATCCCCGCTTTGGGTTTGGTCGGACTGGCCTACATGTTATTTGTTGCTTTATGGGTGAATAAGCATGATGCCGGCACCGAAAAAATGCAAGGCATTGCCAAGAATATTTCCGAAGGCGCCATGGCCTTTTTGAAGGCTGAATACCGCGTATTGGCTATTTATGTGCTGATCACCGCGGGTTTATTGGCATGGATGGCCTCCGGTTCTGAACATTCAAATCCCCTGGTAGCCGTGGCCTTCATCATCGGTTCGGTATTTTCGGGGCTTGCAGGTTTTATCGGTATGCGCATCGCCACCGCCGCCAATGTGCGCACAACGAGCGCTGCCAGAACAAGCCTGAGCGAAGCCTTAAAAGTGTCTTTTGCCGGTGGTAGTGTGATGGGACTTGGTGTAGCAGGTCTTGCAGTATTTGGCCTGGGTTCACTCTTTATCATTTTCTATGCGATGTTCGTGAAATCGGGTAATGTGAACGGAGAGGAGATGCAGATCGCTCTTGAAGTACTTACCGGTTTTTCGTTGGGTGCTGAAAGTATCGCTTTGTTTGCCCGCGTGGGTGGTGGCATTTATACCAAGGCCGCTGACGTAGGTGCCGACCTCGTGGGTAAAGTAGAGGCGGGTATTCCGGAAGACGATCCGCGCAACCCTGCCACAATTGCCGACAACGTTGGTGATAACGTAGGTGATGTAGCCGGTATGGGTGCCGACCTGTTTGGGTCTTATGTGGCAACTGTATTGGCCACTATGGTGCTTGGACGTGAGATTTCTTCGGCTGATGAGGTGGGTGGACTTGCACCGATCATATTCCCGATGTTGATCGCCGCGGTTGGATTATTGGCTAGTATCGTTGGTACCTGGTTCGTGCGGGTGAAAGAAAACGGAAACGTGCAACGCGCACTCAATATCGGCAACTGGATCTCTATCGTGATCACCGCCATAGCCTCTGTAGTATTGGCAAATTGGATACTACCTGCAGAAATGACCATGATCAAAACCGGAGAGATCATCACTCCGGCAGGCGTTATCGCCAGCATCATCACAGGTTTGATCGTTGGAACCCTGGTGAGTTTCTTTACTGAATTTTATACTTCTATGGGCAAAAGACCGGTAAATGCTATCGTTGAGCAAAGCAGTACCGGACATGCCACAAATATTATCGGCGGTATCTACGTAGGTATGCAATCTACCATGCTGCCTACCATCTTCCTCGCAGTGGGAATTGTTGCTGCTTATTCGTTTGCCGGCATTTATGGCGTAGCTATCGCCGCTGCAGGTATGATGGCCACCACGGCGATGCAATTAGCTATCGATGCATTTGGTCCTATAGCCGATAACGCAGGCGGTATCGCTGAAATGAGCCAGTTACCGAAAGAAGTTCGTCATCGCACCGACATCCTCGATGCCGTAGGAAATACCACTGCAGCAACGGGAAAAGGCTTTGCGATCGCCTCAGCTGCGCTTACCTCACTTGCTCTTTTTGCGGCATTTATGGGTACGGCAGGTTTAGAAACTATCGATATTTCAAAAGCGCCGGTACTAGCCGGCTTGTTCATAGGTGGCATGATCCCATTCCTCTTCAGTTCTATGGCGATCAAAGCTGTAGGTAAAGCGGCAAAGAGCATGGTAGAAGAAGTGCGTCGCCAGTTCCGCGAGATCCCCGGTATCATGGATGGCACTGGAAAACCACAATACGATCGTTGCGTGGCCATTTCTACACAAGCCGCTATCCGTCAAATGATCTTACCGGGAGCCCTTGCCTTATTAACACCTGTGCTGGTTGGTTTTGGTCTGAGAGGGGTGTTTGACAGTGCCAGCTCTGCAGAGATCTTAGGCGGATTGCTTGCGGGTGTGACGGTAAGTGGTGTGCTCCTCGCCATATTCCAAAGTAATGCCGGTGGCGCCTGGGATAATGCCAAAAAATCTTTCGAAAAAGGTGTGGAAATTGACGGTGAAACACACTTTAAAGGTTCTGATGCCCACAAAGCTTCCGTAACAGGAGATACTGTTGGCGATCCATTCAAAGACACTTCAGGTCCGAGTATGAATATCCTCATTAAACTCATGAGTATCGTCAGCCTGATCATAGCTGCCTACATCTGATTTTAATGACCAACAAAAAAAGGTTGCTTCGGCAGCCTTTTTTTTGCGTACAGCCCAACCGAATGGCACTGTTCTGCGTTTATGACTCCGACTATGGAGTTGAAATATTTAACACAGGGCTTACACGTTGTTCCCGAATTTCACCTTAACTTTAGTCAATATTCTGTTTTAATCAGGAAACTGTGACGCGCATGAAAAAAAATCTCCTCTTCATTGCATTGGTTGTTTGTCTGCTTTCCGATATGGGAGCGGCTTTCGGACAAAGTGTGTGGTATATCCGACGCACTCCACCGGAGCCTTGGACATGGGCACCAATTTTAAATGACAATATCACCGAAATGGATGCTGTTTTTGGTGTGGGCGGATGGAACTCCGGCTACTTTTCAACAGTAGACCCTGCGGTGGCATTTGGCCCAACCTCTACTTACGTGTTCCTTGAAGGTGGCGACGACCACGCGATCGACCTCAATAACTTCCTTATTGCCAATATGCCGGCTATCGAAGCCTGGGTGTATGCGGGCGGTCGACTGTTCCTCAATGCGGCGCCAAACGAAGGTTCTTCCATGGACTGGGGCTTTGGCGGTGCTACCAACGTTTATCCCGATTATTCACCTAACGCCTATGCGGTAGAACCTACACACCCGATATTCCTCGGCCCGTACTCTCCGGTAGGCACCAGCTGGATCGGCAACTACTTTGGTCACTCCACAGTGGATGTCCCCTGCGGCTTTGTTTTGATCGATAACGGCTCTGAATCTCTGCTCACAGAGATCACTTACGGATTGGGCATGGTGATGTTTGGCGGTATGACCGTTACTTCATGGCACGATCCGGCACCTAACGCGTCAAACCTGAGGAAAAACATTCACTCATACCTGGCGTTTGATGTGCCTTTCTTCATCACCACTTACTTTACTTATCCCGATTCCGTTTACTGTAAATACGAAGACAATCCGCTGCCTATCCTCGATCCAACCAGCGATGTCGGTATTTTTTCTGCTGCACCTGCCGGACTGGAAATTGATTCCATCACCGGTGAGGTCGATCTATTAGCTTCCCTGGAAGGCACGTATATCATCACGAACACCGTAACCATTGGTGGTTGTGATTACCTATCCGCCTTCGAACTTACCATAGCCCCTTCACCTGTGGCTGATGCAGGACCGGATGTTTATGTGTGTCCCGGCACCAGTGGCGTATTTGACGGAAGTGGTGGTGATACCTATTTATGGACTCCACCGGTATATCTGGACGATGCCACGCTCGAAGATCCAGTAGTTACGCCGGCAACCGATAACTTTTACCAAATGATCACCTACGACATTTATGGTTGTAGTGATACCGATGATGTTTGGGTACATATTTATCCTGAACCACTCATTGATGCCGGTGAAGATGTGATCCTCATGCTGGGTAGTGAGGTAGGTTTAAATGCCAGCGGTGGTGTTACCTATGTATGGACTCCGGCTGAAACACTTTCAGACCCTAATATTTCTAACCCGATCGCCTTCCCTGAAGATACCACCATGTATGTGGTAACCGGAACTGATGCCAATGGATGTGTTAGCACAGATACCATGTTCGTGTATGTGATCGAAGACTCTGATATCTGGTCGCCAACCGCATTTACACCAAACGGAGATGGCCTGAACGACGTATACAAACCAGGCTTTATCGGTATCGGCACGATCACTGATTTCAGCATCTATAACCGCTGGGGTAAACTCATCTTCTATTCTGATGATCCTACCATCGGCTGGGACGGAAATTTAAATAGCAAAGAACAGGAAGTTGGCACCTATGTGGTGGTCATCAAGGGACAAACCCAATTTGGTGATGTAGTTTCCAAAACAACTACGCTGGCTTTATTGCGATAATATTAAATTACTTACTTGAGCATTAAGGCCGCTTCGTTTGGAGCGGCTTTTTTGTGCCCTTCCATCACGACATTTAAAAAATGGCGAACAAACATAGATGCAATCAACCCCGATAAACTCCGAAATCAACGAACACTCCGCAAATCTTCATTAGGTAGGTTGAAACCAAATGCATTTCAGCCACACAAGCGTAACTCCAGTCTAATTATCGCAATAATTATTAGGGTAAAAGGATTATGTGTCGGGCTAAGCCATCATTCATCAAGCACCCTATTGCGAAAAGCAGATACACAACGGCAATTGTTGTATCATTTCAAATAATGCACCCGGCATCCATCTAACCTATTTGAATAAGCCCATACCTTCGATCAAGCGCGTGATATAGCCGTGATATAACAATAATACACAAGACCATAATTCAGACTATCTCCTTTCTTCCATCCTTATGCCTTCTCCCCCCTCAATCCAAAATTGCAAAGCACGCAATTACTCAATATTCTGCCGCTGATCAACAGAATTAAGGTCAGGCAATACACACACAATCAAAAAAAAATATGACAACCCCAATTCAAAAATCCTACACGATCAAACACTTACATATATACACACTCCCACACTTGACCATAGAGCGCAGCGACAACCCGCATAAGCGCATAACCGTCAACCAAAATGCACCTAAAAGTGTCGGAGTACATTTGGGTTGAAGGCAAGGCAATAGCTGGGGATGCGGTCTTTCCACTACTATCTCTTACGTGGATGCTTTTGAATTTCATTATACATCATTTTTTACATAACTGTGCCCGATGAACCTAATAACATTCGACCCCTCTGGGGTCGGAATACATCGCTTGCAACTTGTTGCTATAAATGTGCGAACCCTCTGGGGTCGGAATACATCGCTTGCAAATTGTTGCTATAAAT
>JAYRVB010000040.1:0-4346 GCA_041918775.1 Chitinophagales bacterium | reverse complement strand
GACCCTGCTATGCGTATGCGCAGCGATGTTGGCACAAGCGCATCAGGGATCTATCAGAGGATCTGTGGTGCATGCAGAAACGCGACAGCCTTTAGCAGGGGCTTTGATCCTGCTCTCAGAAAATCATACCACCTATATCACGAATCAACTCGGCAATTTTGTATTTACTGACCTGGCTGCCGGTACATACCATTTGGAACTGACACATATCGGTTTCTCCACCCTGTATGCTGAAGTGCAGGTGGCAGATGCACAAACCACTGAAATACAATTGACCGGTACTCCTATACCTGTCGACCTCGAACAAATTACCATCAATGCGAAAGTAACACACGCACAAAATATTATTTCCGGTATCGATATGCTTGTGCGTCCGGTAAATAATGCGCAGGATTTATTGAGGTTGGTACCCGGTGTATTTATTGCACAACATGCCGGTGGCGGTAAAGCCGAACAAATATTTTTACGGGGATTTGATATCGATCATGGCACGGATGTAAGTATTCAGGTGGATGGTATGCCGGTAAACATGGTGAGTCATGCCCATGGGCAGGGATATGCCGACCTGCATTTTCTGATTCCTGAAACTGTTCAATCCATAGATTTTCTGAAAGGCCCATATCAAAATTCATTCAGCGATTTTGCTACAGCGGGATTAATACACTTTAAAACCTTGGATGCGCTGCCAAACAGCAGGGTAGAGTTGAGTGGCGGACAATTTAATTCCATGCGCACGCTCGCAATGTTACAGTTGCCCCTGAATGAACAGGAAGCATCTTCCGCCTATATTACCGGGGAGTATGTAACCACAGACGGACCATTTGAAAGTCCGCAACATTTTCATCGTGTCAATGTGTTTGGTAAGTATACTGCGAAGCTGAGCACGCGTTCCATCATCCGTATCTCTGGCAGTACCTTTAACAGTAGATGGGATGCCTCCGGTCAGATACCGCAGCGCGCGGTGGACGCGGGCTTGATCACCAGATTTGGTGCTATTGATGATGATGAAGGTGGTATTACCTCCCGGTCAAACATCAATGTGCAATTGGTAAAACAATTAGATGCAAACAGTCAGATCAGCAATCAGGTGTATTTTACGGATTATCGTTTTGAATTGTATTCCAACTTCACTTTTTTCCTGGAAGACAGTGTCAATGGCGATATGATCAAACAAAAGGAACATCGTCGCATCTATGGATACAGAAGTGAATTCATACAGGATCGCCCGCTTTTTGGAAAACCCGGAACCACCACTTTGGGTTTCGCCCTTCGTGTAGATCAGGTAACTGAGAATGAACTGTCGCATGTGTACGAACGCAGTACCTTGCTTGATCGCCTGGCATATGGCAATGTACTGCAAACAAATGCAGGCGTGTATGTTACAGAGCGCATAGAGCTTACTCCGCGATTAGAAATGCGCAGCGGCATTCGTTACGATCTTTTCCGCTTTGCTTATGCTGACCTGCTCCAGAATGAGTATGCCTTGCAACAGGTACAGGACGGTATTTTAACCGCCCATATAAATTTCGATCTTGCCTTGAATAATAAGACCGGCCTGTATGCCTATTTTGGCAAAGGATTTCATTCAAATGATACACGCGTAGTGGTAGCAGAAGGCGCAGATCGAACTTTGCCGGGTGCGTATGGGGTCGACCTGGGTATGCGTTATAAGCCAATAGGCCGATTGATCCTGCAGCCTGCCGTATGGGCTTTGTATCTGGAGCAGGAATTTGTTTACGTAGGTGATGCGGCCATTGTGGAAGCAGGTGGTAAAACCATGCGCAAGGGTGTCGACCTTTCTGTGCGATATGCGGTAACAGATTATTTGTTTTTGGATGCGGACCTGAATTATACGCATGCAGAAAATATTGGCGCAGGGGAGGAGGAAACCTATATTCCACTGGCGGCAAAATGGACATCCATTGGAGGTATCACATTGGATACAGATTTTGGACTCACCGCCTCACTGCGTTATCGATACATGGGAGATCGTCCGGCAAATACTGACGGTTCTGTGATCGCGCAAGGGTATTTTGTAAACGATGCAACAATCAGATATAATGCTGGCAAGTGGTATGCGGGTGTTGAAGTGCAAAATGTATTCAACGTAGCATGGAATGAAGCACAATTTGAAACAGAATCGCGTTTATACCATGAACCTGTACCGGTAAGTGAATTACATTTTACACCGGGCACACCATTGTATATGCGCGGAAGTTTTGGGATTGCCTTTTAATGGTTAACAGAGCGTATCGTAATACATTCTGAGAAGTAGTGACGCTGGACTGATGCAATTACAGGCCTGGCAAAAGATCTGTATCAGTCTACATTGGTCATCCGAACACCTTGTTGAATAGCATCCATGAGTACATCCTGGTGTATGGCATCGAGGGTTTTAAATTTGATACAATAGCCGGTCACACTCGCCTTGCCTAACTTGTCGCCATAGGTTTGTGCAAGAAAGGCTTTATCTTTAAGTCCCATGATATACACGGATATCCCTGTGGTATTTGCGCTCAATCCAATCTGATAAAAGTCTTTTTTGCTGCCATCAGCATAAGCGATGGTATAATTTCCATATCCGATATTCGGGTTGGAGACAACCTTACCTGTTCCATCCCTCCCATCGAGGAACCATAATCGACAACCCGGCATGACTTCAAGTATACGCTGATGCAATAGTTGCATTTCGCTGCGCTTGGGTTCAGGCTGACTATCAATATATTCCGCTATAGCTGTTGTTGTCTGCATGCCTATGATGAATGGGTTTAGTGTTGATGGAACATAAATTGCAGTGAGGACTTTTATCTTGCAACTTCCCGGTCGATTGCCAGGCAATTTCCTGTTTATGCTCGAAGCGCCTCATAATGCAGCGCAACTACGCCACTGGCAAAGGTTTTCGTTTCCATCAATGTTAAAGGGATTTTTTCAGTGATACCGCTAAACAATGGAATGCCCGCACCAAGCAGCACCGGGTTGACAAATATCCAAAAGCTGTCAATCAGGCCCATGCCCAATAAGGTATGTGATGCGGAAGGGCTTCCAAAGATCAATATGTTCTTACCGGGCTTGTTTTTAATACGCATAATGTTTTCCGGAATATCTGCACTGATCACGGTGGTATTCGGAATCTCGCGTCCACTCAAAGTTCTCGACAGCACGACTTTTGGCACCTGATTATACCAGACCGCATGCTCTTTATCATGTTTGGTGGCATTTGGTTTTTCTGCTGCGTGTGGCCAATAGCTTTCCATCATGTCGTAAGTTACGCGACCATAGAGTGCAGTATCAGCAGCCTGCGTCAATTGCCCGACAAAATCAAATAATGCATCATCTATTTTCACCCAGTTTAATTCGCCTTTCTCTGTGGCTACAAATCCATCGAGAGAGGCATGCATAAAATATACTAGTTTCCGCATATTATATTGTTGATAGAAAAGTTATCTTCCAAAACATATCAAACCCAAATAAGGTAGACGACCTTTTCATGCTGCTTACGACAGCATAATTGGTATAGCTACAAGCAGTGCAAGTACATAAATTGATAAAATAACGATGGTAAACATACCCATGAACTTGAATAAGGATTTCAGGTTCTGAAATGCTTCTGTTGTGATGGCGATATCCTCAAGTTGCACTCCTTGTTTGATCTTTACGGAATATCGATACAGATAAGTTACCGGGAAATAGTTTAATATGGCAAATGCCAAATAAAAAAACAGAATTAAGCCTGTAGGGGTATTATTGCCTATCATTAGACCCGAATTACTCATATCTCCTAAAGAGGCTAAGCCTGCAAGGGCAAATATGCCAAGTCCTATATACCCTAAGATGGCCAGAAACTTACCCCATTTAGCAGTTTGCAATAAATAATCATTTATCTCGCTGTTGCTGATAAGGCTGTGTTCATCTAATGCCTTGTTGTCTAATGCATCCATCGTGTGTTTGATTTATGGGTTATTGAATAATGCGCAATGTATAGCGCTCGAATTGAATTTACAAGTTCGACCACATTTTAAGAAATGATATAGATCAAAGTTCGATCAAACAAAGTACATATGATCAAATCCTCAACCCTCAACTCCCAACTCTCAACCCCATAAACTACCTCACACCAACCCCGCACGCTCCATCAACTCCGACATCTCCCTCTGCACTGCACTTGCTTTCGCACCTGCAGCTTCGGCAAAGTCGTGGCCATTGGATGCATAAATGATATCGCGGGTGCTGTTGATGAGCAGTCCGATGTCGCGATTAAAACCATGCTCGGATACTGCACGCAGATCGCCGCCCTGAGCGCCCACCCCGGGCACCAAAAGAAAATGATCAGGTACGAGTTTGCGGAT
>JAYRVB010000039.1:0-5808 GCA_041918775.1 Chitinophagales bacterium | reverse complement strand
GATTTTTATTGTGGAGTTGTGCATACAAATGTTGTAGGCAGCTAAATTACAGTTTACTCTGTATGAATTGTGTTACACAAACGTATTTAACAAAATTTGTGTGTGTTGCGATGTGCTATGCAGTTTACTCTGAGATTAGGGTTAGAGACATTGCATCAGATAATTTTTCCCAGCAATACCACATAATTCTCGCCGTATTTCTTAGCGCATTTAGGACATGTGGTATACCACATATATGTTTTTTCACATCTTTTTCCCTGCTCAGCGATGATTTGTTCAAAGTCCTTCATCCATTTTCCTGTATCACTGAATTTGCCTTCATACACTTTGCAAAAATAGGTTCCACTAAGGGTGATATTATCCGCCATCGCAATAGGTGCATCAACGGCCAGTAAGAGATCCATATTCCAAGCCGATGTGTGATCAGATAAACAAAGTCCGTCGGGTTGACAATGACCCTCTGCCAAGGTATCCAGGCGTTTCATTGCACTGCCAAATTGCAGAGGCATATAAAAGAAAGTACGGACATGCGTACGGATAAACTGCTTGTTGGACCAGGTCAGGGTTTTACCATCCCAGGGCTTTGGATCGAATCGCGGACAACAGACCGCATCGGTATTCAGTGTCGCAGTCATAAGTATCGGATTTATACATGCCGAAACTACGAGGCTGTTGCAATAAAAACAATGACTTAGATACCCGTACTCAAATGAATCAACAGCGGGGAAAATGCCGGTTGCTTAGGTGAGCAGGTTATACTGTATTTAATCACCTTCGTTCTATCGATGCCTCCTGAATGGACTCAAAAGTTGACCCAGATAGGATTTTGGAAATGCTTCTTTGATGCCAAATTGTTCCGGCTCTTTGTCGGGCAATACATGTGTGCCGAACATGACATCCATGAGTGGAGATATGTTGGCATAATTACCTCTGTCGCGTTCCAGATCATGATGCCAGTGGTGTAATTCCGGTGAACCGATCAATACACGCAGCGGTCCGAGGGGAAGTCGCACATTGGAATGAATATAGATGGCCCATATCCCGCGAAAGGCGATCAATCCGGCTAATACATCCAGATGAAATCCCATGATAAAGGCCGGCAAATTGATGAGGCCTATGGTATACACTGTATCAATCGGATGCTCTCTGTGCGCCGCCAGCCAGTCGAGGTGTTCGGCACTGTGGTGCACTTTATGAAATCGCCAGAGAAAATCAAATTTGTGTTGCAATCGGTGACCCCAATACACAAACAGATCACTGAAAAAGATCACTTCCGTTATTTGCAACCAACGCGGTTGCGATTGGATCGCATGTCTAATATTTTGTGGAATAATATCATCCAGAAAAAATCGAAATTGCATCATCAGCCACAACACTAAAAATCCCCACAATAAATATTGTCCTAAAAAATAACAGAGATCCGTACGCCAGTGTGGACGAAAAACGGATTGTCCGGCTTTAGCGGGAAATACGCGTTCCATAGGAATGAACGCAAGGCCGAGAAAGACAAGTGTTATTCCTGTATAGCCAATAAAGTGAAGGTATTGCATATACCGTTCAATCCATTATTTGTGTAGTGTATCTGATTGGAGCGGCGCGTTTATTTGTTGCTGCCTTTGTTGTGCGGGTTGATCAGATCGTTCTTCCGTTTGTATTGCCCTTATAACAGAATCACTGAGCGTAATATCGGGTAAATGATGACGGGGAAAAGCAGATTTTGATCCCGCCATAATCCAAAATTCTTCGCTGGATGTATCTAAATGCGTATTTGCAGGCGGTGTATCTATATGATGCACCACATTGTTTGCCTGTAAACTATTTTTCAACCATCCGCTCTGTGTCTGCTGTGTATTGTTTCGCCCTTCAAACACACCTGCATGATAGGCTACATAGCAGAGTATCATTCCCATAAAGAAAATGACGGTAAGTGATCTGGTTGTTTTTTGAGCACGCATAGGCGTATTGTTTATTTAGGCCTTGTCCAGGTTTCTGTTCTAAAGAGCGGACCCACATATCCTCTGATCTTCAGCTCTTTTTCATCGAGCCACATTTCACATTTATAGGTTTTTCCGTTTTTTGGATCATAAATGGTACCACCCGACCACATGCCATCTTCAAAAGTGAAGTTTTTCAGGATAACCAATCCCATGATCGGTTCTTTTTGTTTTGATGCATCCGGATTTTCATCATCTACCTTTGGTGTGCCATCTTCTTCATTCGGATTGCGCAACCAGGTGATCTTTCCGTAATACTTTCCGTCTTTTTTGTAGATCTCTACTTTGGCGTCTTTGTCGCCATTGATCCATCCACCCAGAATATTATCCTGCCAATTTGTTTGTGCCTGCATGGATGCCATACAAACAACCAATGTTAATGTCAACAGATATCGCATGTGCTATTGAATTTCAGATAAATATACAACGTAAGCTTTGCTTGATAAAATATGCGGATCACGATTTCACCCTGGTCCATTTTTCTGTATGGTAAATCAAACCCCAGTATCCGCGCAATACCAGAACGTCCATTCCCTCCAGCCACACATCGCAATCATATATTTTACCGCTGGTCGGATTATATACATAACCATCCTGCCAATACCCATCCTTAAAGGTGAAATCCCACAACACAGTCAACCCGATCAGGGCCCTGCTGCGCTTCGAGCTGTCGGGGTTGTTTTTGTCGAGTTTTGGCTTCCCGGTCTCGGGGTCTATCTGCTCATACAGCCAAATGATCTTTCCGTAATAGGTGCCGTTCTTTTCATACACCTCTGCCTTACAACGCTTGTCCTCACTTAGCCATACGCCTTTGATGGCCTGGTCGTACGACTGGCCAAACACCCGGTTTTGGGCGAAGACAAGAAAGCAAATGAGCGTGAGCACTTTATACATACCTTCCACAAATGTACGTTTTCGGGTTCGTTCAAGGATGTTCCTGTACGTACAACCAAAACCCGGCCAAAACAGTTGTTTGCCGGTAAATTTATCCTAAGTTGTTGAAAATCAGTTATTTGTAAAAGTGCATTTCCTGTAAATGTTCAAATACCGGGTCAGGAACGAGGTATCTGACCGATTTCCCTTCCCTGATGAGCTGTCTGATCGCGGTTGAGCTGAGGTCAAGGAGGGGTAGGTGGAAGATGCGAATATCTCCCTCCAGGCCTTCCGGCACCACATCTACGCCTCTGCGTGCATATACATATACCGGATGATCGCGCAGGATGAGCTCAATATGCTTCCACTTATGCAAACCGGGCAGGTTGTCGCTGCCCATGAGTAATACAAAGGTGTGCTCCGGGTGTTTTTCCTTGAGGTAGGTAAGGGTGTTGATGGTATAGCTCGGTTGCGGGAGGTGGAACTCAATATTGGAGGCCTGGAGTTTGTAGTTGTTTTCTACGGCCAGGTTCACCATATATAATCTGTGCTTTTCATCGAGCAGGCTGCTTTTTTCCTTGAAGGGGTTTTGCGGGCTCACCACAAACCACACCTGCTGAAGATCGGTATTTTCGGCAAAGTGATTGGCAATAATGAGGTGTCCTGTATGCACAGGGTTAAAAGAGCCGAAAAACAAACCTATCCGCATGGCCTAAAGATACGGAACGCGATAGTACCTGATAGCCTCCATGATGTATGTGGATTAAGGGTGTATCAGTGGTGGAAAGCGGAGGATAACTTGTGCGCAAATTCCCTTCTTACATTTTGCCTCCCGTTTTTTGTGTATTACGTGGGTACGTACAAACAGCTTACGTACGTGCAGGATATGTGGACACCTGAAAAGTTATTCTGTTAATTTTGTACACACATTCTGTATAATTTGGTGGATATGCCCAATTTTCGCGAACGTTGACTGTGGAAACCATGTTGGTATACCTACCTTTAATATGGATAACCCGAAAAGCAAGAATGTGGATGAAGAGTTTTCCACGAATACACAGCGTTGATGATGATTCTTTATGTACTTATAAAAAGTAATTCATGATAATAGTAGAAGGGAAGCATGTGGATATTGCAAAATTGGATCGCACGGGATTTCTCGATTTTGAGATCGATCCGCAATTAGATCTGTTTGCCGAGATAGCGCGTTTGAAGAAAGAAAAAAACGCGGTCATACTTGCGCATTACTATCAGGAGCCTGATATTCAGGACATTGCAGATTATATAGGCGATAGTTTAGGTCTGGCACAACAGGCAGTGAAAGCTTCTGCAGACATGATCGTGTTTGCCGGTGTGCATTTCATGGCAGAAACCGCCAAGATCCTCAATCCGACCAAAAAAGTGGTGATGCCGGATGCCAAGGCGGGTTGTTCACTGGCAGATAGTTGTCCACCTGTCCTCTTCAAAAAGTTCATCGATGCCCATCCGGGGCATACGGTGATCAGTTATATCAACTGCACAGCAGAGATCAAAGCACTGAGTGATATCATCTGCACCTCCAGTAACGCCGTAAAGATCGTTGAGAGCGTTCCGGCAGATCAACCCATCATCTTTGCCCCGGATAAGAATTTAGGCCGTTACATTGAACATAAGACGGGTAGAAAGATGCTTTTATGGGACGGGTCCTGCATGGTGCACGAAATTTTCTCTTTGGAGAAACTCACAAAACTCAAATTGCAGTATCCCCACGCGAAGATCATCGCGCACCCCGAATGTGAAGAACCGATACTAGCCATTGCTGACTTCATTGGTTCAACCACCGGTTTATTGAAATTTGCCACCAACGACAGCGCTGAGGCGTTCATTGTGGTCACAGAAACGGGTATCATTCACCAGATGCAAAAAGCTGCGCCCACAAAAACCTTTATTCCGGCACCACCGGATAATATGTGTGCCTGCAATGATTGTCCACACATGAAACGCAACACCCTCGAAAAGATCTACCTGAGCATGCGCTACGAACTCCCCGAGATCAACATCCCCGAACCAACCATTTCCCTCGCCAGACAAAGTATTCAACGTATGCTGGATATTAGTGCGAAGGCGGGGTTGTGAGAGGGTAGTGGGTAGTGAGTAGTGGGTAGTGAGACCAGCCCAAAAAATACATGCAACTTCGTTGCAATTAAATACCACTATCCAAAGAAAAAACGATCATTACATTTTCGGTACATACCTGACCAAACATCTGCATTGTCATCCCACTACTCACTACTCACTACCCACTACCATCAGAATGCCCTATTTTTTCCGAAATTCCTCTACCAATCGATTAATGTTCCCTACGGTAGCATAATTGATCTGATAAAAAACGTATTTTCCTTCACGATGTGTGCGCACCATGTTTGCGCTGCGGAGGATATTGAGTTGTTGGGAGGCGATGCTTTGATCGAGGTTGAGTCCTGTGTAGATCTTATGTACGCTTACAGAGCGGTGTTTATCAATAAAGGCAATGATCTTGAGTCGCACCGGATGGGCAAGGGCGCGCATAATGAGCAGCGACTCGCGCAGCTCCATTGGATGTAATCTGTCGAATAAGAGATTATCCTTTCCCATCTTCCTTTGCCAATTCTTTGATGAGTTGACTGATGTGATCTAATCTTTCGGTATTCAGGGAATAATAAATGCATTTACCAACGCGCTTGGTCACCACTACATTACTTCTGCGCAGTATAGCCAGATGTTGTGAAGCGATGGATTGTTCCAAACGCAATTTCATATACATCTCGGTAACGGTCAAACGTGGATATTCCATCAGCAAATTGATCATCTGCTGTCGCAACTTGTGGTTTACCGAACGAATCACCAATATGGTTTTTCGCAGGTTGTTGTAATCCAATCTAATTTCTTCACCAGAGTCAGTGGTGAGCTTACTAATGTGTGT
>JAYRVB010000038.1:0-3973 GCA_041918775.1 Chitinophagales bacterium | reverse complement strand
GGTAATTGAATCCGAAGAAATTCAGTTTATTTCCGGATTCGGAATTCACACTGATCTTGCCATATACATCCGTAAAGGTGTAAGGGATACCCTGTGTAAGCGAATAGCCTTCCTGACTATTCACATAGGGATAAAAAGTTTCGCTTGTTTTATTGAGGTAACTGTGTTTGGCCGTAACTATATACGTAACACTGGCCGATTTATCCTTAGGTTTTACCAGCGGGCCTTCCAACAAAAACCGCGCAAGAAAAGGGCTTGCGGAAACTTCGCCCGAGGTTTTATTTTTATTGCCATCGCGCGTGGTGATATCTACCACCGCAGAAATCCTATCGCCATATTCGCCGCTGAAACCTCCTGTATACACATCCACATTTCGGATGATGTCAGTTTCAAATACAGAGAACAATCCAATGCTGTGGAAGGGGTTGTAGATCACCATCCCATCGAGCAATACTTTATTTTGAATCGGACTTCCCCCGCGAATGTATAATTGTCCACCCTGGTCGCCCGTAAAGATCACCCCCGGTAATACCTGCAGGTATTGCGCCAGATCCGGTTCGCCCCCAACGGAGGGCAGGCGCTTGATCTGTAATGGCGTGATGGTGGTGGTAGAGATCTGTACCTCTTCCAGTTTTTGGGTGGTTTTAGAACTGATGGTAACGGTATTGAGCGATACCCCTGATTGTTTCATTTTGAGCTTCAGGTTATAGATCTGTCCTGCAGCCACATTGATCGGGTGTATGAGTGTATCGTATCCGATGAAGGTAAGGATGAGCCTTTGATCGCCTGTCGGCACTTCCGGGATACTAAAGAATCCATTCTCATCGGTTGCCGAGCCGATGTTGTCGCTTTGCATCACGATGACATTGACAAAAGGCACGGGTTCGCCGTTCTCGTCGTCATATACAAATCCTCTGATAGTACCTGTTTGTGCAAATAGCTGTGCGGTGGTCATCCCCACCATCAGCAAGATCAAGTGTATCCGCATATACATTATGCCGCGAAGATAACCCAAATCCCTATAAGTGCCTGTGTATACAGGGAATTTGACGAGGTGCTGACAAGCCTCCGATTTGCGCAAGCAAGTGATTTTGCGGAATTTCGCCGGGATGGATGGGCAGCAACCAAAGGTGTATTTTCATGTAGGCCTCGGCAAAACGGCCTCTACCTGGTTGCAGAACAAGGTGTTCGGGCATTTTGAGGGCATTACCTATCTGCATCCCACCCGTTATCGGCACTGGCAGCAGACCATTGCAGAGGCGAGCACCGATATCGTATTGATCAGTCGCGAAATGGACCAGCAACTGGAACGCGAGGTGCGCAAATTTGCCGCCGTGTATCCGGATACCCATGCCATCATTCTGCTGCGCGCACATGCCCAATGGATCTCCTCGCAGTATCGTCGGTTTTTAAAGAACGGCTATCCGCTCAGCTTCACAGAGTTTTTTGATGTGGAACATGACCGTGGGTATTGGAAGCGCAGTGATGTGTTGCTGTATCCGAAGATCGATATATTAAAACGCTATTTTACCCGGCCGCCCATCATTTGTGCGTATGAGGACCTGCGCAGGGATCCGCTCCAATTTGTTGATGACCTTGCTGCGCGCATGGGTGTTCGTTATGACCGCGACCGTATTTCGCCGGATGCCCACCATGCCTCTTATAATGAAAAGCAACTGCAGTGGATGTTACTGGTAGCAAAGCGGATTTTTCGTGTGCCGGTATATACCCATGATGGACCACGTTGGAAAACCTGGTTGCGGCGTCGTCCGCGCATGTGGTTGTGTTATGTGATCTTGTATAGTGCCTATCTGATCCCACGGAGCCGGTTGCCAAAAACACCACTCATTTCTCCTGAGGAATTGCGCAAAATAGAAGCCTATTATGCCGCTGATCTTGAAGCGTGTTTGCGCGAAAGCAACGCACATTAATTATTCGATTTTTCACGGATCATTTCGGCATAACCCATGTGTCGCGCCAATGCATTTACTGCCCGCGTGATACGTTTTGCCTTGGTGTCATCTGTTTTGGCGCTATCGATCCATTTGGAAAAATATTTCTGATGCGAGCCGGTGAGTGTTTGAAAGAAGGCCAATGCCCGCGGTTCGTCTTCGAGGCAGGCCATAAAATCGGCGGAGAAGGCAAATGGGGCTTTATCCAATTGCAGTTCCACCTGTAATTGATTTCCTGCGCGTTTCCCGAGTGCTTTGCGCATAGCGGCATTCAGGGGCATGATAAATTCGCCGCCTCCCATGGGGATAATGGCTACCTGTTTGATCGCATAAGCATCGAGCAGGCCCTTCACGCGATAGGCGGTGCGCACGCCGGGATTAAGCAACTCCGCCAGATCGGGGGGTATGGCAAAGTATGTCCACCCGGTTTTTTCACCCATCTCTGCAAATTTTTTGATCTGCACCCTGAATGTGATTTTCTGCGCCATATTAGGAGATTGGAAATTGGTGTGAAGATCGGGAATTTTTTGGGGGTGGGGGAGGGGTGGGATGTTGTGTTAGGTGGGAGGAGGGGTTTGCGCTCGGGTGGAAGGATCATAGGTTATCAGGAATTTTGATGTACAAGGTGCAAAATGGTTAATTGTTGGAGGTTTTGCTAAATTTAAATAGTTACATATTCTATTTGAACGATATATATTTTATGAGTTGTAATCCCTTATTTGAAATAAATATTAGCAGTATCAATACATTCTAATATATCAGTATAGTAGTATTGTTTCTGCCCAATTTTTTCAATCGGCACAACTTCAAATGTCTTAAAAAAAATTGTGGTTGATGTGTCATTTGGGCTTGTTGAAATTCTTGATGCAGTCCCTATGCCCCAAAAAGTCGAACTATTGTAACCCACAGCTTGATTGCTAATGTCTGTCTTACCATCTTCTAGGACTATTGGTTTTCTATGTAACTTATCAAATGTCCGCTTTGTAATATAACCCACACCATTACTGTCAACATGCAGTATATCTTTTTCAATGTTAGACATTACCAGGCTTATACCGCCTGTATATCCCTTTGGTACAACAATTGTAATAGTATGACTGTTAAATTTGACATACAAGAATATAGAAAATATGATTACTAGCAGAATGTAAGGGATGAAAATTGAGGAATTCAAAGCAGATCTACTGAGTAAACCATAAACTAAAAGCACAACGGTAGCAATAAGCCCCCCTTCAACAATTGCCAATTGAATTAGAGTAGCTTGTAAAAACAGTACATCATACAAAATTGCTACCAGCAATGTTGCAATACACATGACTAGTATAAGCATGACTTTAGCTTTTGTATCCTTGAGCATAAAGATTTATCTTTTATACCACATTGCCGGCTTATAGGATGTATCATAAATGGGTTGACAGCCTATTGCATTGTCTTTCAGCGAGGGCGGTGAATAGCTCGATATTTTTTTGGGTAATGCATGAGTCTCCTTGAACGATGGTTGATGGTAATACATTATTTGTGTACCGTTAAGGGACAAACTCGCCGAAGGAAAAATATCTGTATATGTTGTTATAGTCAAATTGCCATTTGAATAGTTAATTTGCAGTTTTTGGGCAACATTCACAATATTATACCCTTCTAATCTCATTCCCATTTCCTCAAATTCTGATACACTTGCATGCTGCTCGAAGTTCAACGTTGTTGAGATTAATTCACCTGTAGCGTTAAATTGTGTGCTATTAAAAGCAAACTTATTTTGATCACCATCCAATCCAGGATAGTAATCACGTGCTTTACCCCAAGGAGTGTCACCAATAACAATTGATTTCCTCGCTGTGAGCTTAGTTAATTCCCCATCTGCATTTTCTGAGCCCGTGATAGTTAATGTAGAAGTAAGCTTATCACCAACAGGGCTTGGACCTAGCCATGGATTAGGCCCATCCCAATTGACTCCATCAATAAAGCTGTTAAAAGTAAACACTAGTGACTTCCCAATGTAAGTATACCCTTCCTTAGTTGTT
>JAYRVB010000037.1:0-5489 GCA_041918775.1 Chitinophagales bacterium | reverse complement strand
TATTGAATGAACGTCTCCATATGTGTTTTCAACCAGGCATCACCCTGTGTAACGGATCCATCGTGCATGCCATTGATCAGGTCGGGCACCACATAACTGATGGTAGGTAATTGTGCAAAATCAACAGGAAAATCGGTAAAAGGTACGCTCAGGGTGGCATCTACCTGATATTGATCCTTACCAGCCCAACAGGCCACCGGATTGTGTTTGCGCACATACTGACCAAATTGATCGCCATCATAACCGGCATAAGGAAGTCCTTCTGAATAGGTGAGAAAGGTATGTCCTTCATGCAGGAGTCCGGCAGCCAGATTTGGTGTGTTGAAGTACGCAGCCGGCCGGTCATTTGTAGTGATCCCCTGATCATCGCCACTGAATAGCCAGAAGTAATTTGGCTGACTAGGGTGCCCCATAGCGCGCGAATCGGTGAACACAGCGGTATGGATGGTATCCCGGATCAAAGATTGAATAAAGGGCGCTGCACTGGTATCATACACCTGATCGAAATTCTTGTTCTCAAGGATCACGATAACGATATGATCCGGTTTCGGAAAATTTGCGCTTGTGCACGACAATGGTGATGGTGTGCAGGTGCTTCCACAAAAACTCCAGGAAATCACGATAAGCAGGAGTTGCCTGAACAGGTGTGTTGTCATCAGGTTTAAAATTGGGATGAATTCGCGACTTTTCCAACCTACGCATGTGCCTGTGGTTTAATACATTTGTGCCATGTGTTCGAGCTATACCACCAAATCCAAAATGATCAAAGAGGTTTATGAGAAAACCTATGGAAAACCCTGGTTAGCTGAGGACCTGGATATTACAGAGCGATAGTTGGATGAGAGTGGAGAAAATACCATTGCTTTTCCGGGCACGCCGATGCCGGTGGTTACCCTGGAGCGACCTGAAGTGATTCAGGCATATCGCTTCGGTATGATACCACACTGGACCGCACCGGATCGCATGCATGAGCAGCGCGCTACATTCAATGCACGCATTGAAACCATTACTGAACTGGCTACCTGGAGAGATGCGTGGAAGAAGGAGCAGCGTTGTCTGGTGTGCACCAATGGTTTCTTTGAACATAACAAGGCTGAAAAGCGCAAGATGTTCATACACCTGAGGGATGCGGAGTGTTTTTATTATGCTGGTATTTATACAAATTACATCAATCGCAAAACAGGTGAGATCATCAAAACAATGGCGGTGATCACTACTACACCAAATCACTTGATCGCTTCCATACATAATCGCATGCCTGTCATCATTCCGATCGGTAGCGAATCACCATGGTTGGATCCGGATGCCGATCTTCGACAATTGCTGGCTACATACACAACGCCATTTACAGAAGATCGTATGATCATGCAGTACGCCGACAAGCAGCCAAATAAACCTGAGCAGGGGAAGCTTTTTTAATGTGTTGATGTGATGATGTGCTGATGAGATGTGGGTGGTTTTTCACGCAAAGACGCTAAGGCGCGTAAGGGAATGCAAGATATGTTCAATTAGTTGCAATGGGCTAAAGACCAGCGTAAATCCGTTTAATCCGTTCAATCCGCGTTCCGTTTTTGCCTTTCATTTTAGTAGTTTTACTGCACAAAGCAACGCTATGCTCCTCACTTACATCAATACATGTAAAATTCCTCTTATGAAATCACTCATCATTGTTTTTTCTATCTTCATGCTTACTACGTATGGTATGCAAGCACAAACACCGATCAGAGCAATGGATCAAAAGCTGGAGGATGAGCGTCCGGATGATCCATATATGCGGAATGCCTGGGATAATAAAAAGACCACACCTGCATTTTATGATCTTCGTACTGCAGGTGCAGATACTATTATAGTTTCCATTCGAACTGTTCAGGTAAATGTTGATGAGGCCGGATTGAATATTGTGGATGATGCAGCTAACGAACCGAGTCTGACAGTAGATATCAATGATACGATGTCGATCGCTATCGGGTGGCGACAATTTGATAATATCGCCAGCAATTTTCGTCAGGCCGGATGGGCATATACACTTAATGGTGGTATAAGCTGGACAAAATCAACCATTGATGAAGGGGTGTTCAGATCAGATCCTGTACTGGATTATGACTTGCAGGGAAATTTTTATTACAATAGTCTCACCCCTTTTCCGGATTGGGAATGTGATGTATATAAAAGTATCGATGGAGGGGCCACGTGGGATGCCGGGACCTACGCTTATGGCGGTGATAAACAATGGATGGCTATCGACAGAACCACGGGAGAGGGGAGTGGAAATATTTATGCTAACTGGACAGCGGATTATACTGCCTGTTTGCCCGGCAACTTCACAAGATCTACTGATGGCAATGCGAGCTATGAAGCCTGTGATTATATAGAATCGGAGCCATACTATGGTATGCCTGCAATCGATGCAGACGGTATTTTGTACGTAGTTGGTGGTGGTTTAAGTTCAACATTAACCGTTACCCGTTCATTGAATGCAAAAACACCCGGCGCAAGTATTGTGTGGGAGGATGCAGTGGATGTAGATCTCGGTGGATATTTGGGCGGCTGGAGTCCGGTTAATCCGGAGGGATTACTTGGACAGGCAAATATCGACATTGATATATCCGGTGGTGCCGGCCACGGCAATATTTATGTGCTCGCCTCTGTGATCCCTTACAGTGGTCCTGATGGCGCCAATATTGGTTTTGCAAAAAGTACGGATGGTGGACTAAGCTGGAGTGCACCTATTTGGATCAACGATGATGCAGATGAAGGAAATACGCATTGGTTCGGCACGATGTCCGTGGCACCAAATGGAAGAATTGATGTGATCTGGCTGGATACAAGAGATGGAGGTGGTACAGATAATTCTGCATTGTATTATTGCTATTCTCTTGATCAGGGCGAAACATGGTCGGCAAACCTGAAATTGTCGGACGCATTCGATCCCCACCTCGGCTATCCGCAACAAAATAAAATGGGCGACTATTTTGATATGACCTCTGATGACCTAGGCGCACATCTTGCCTGGGCAAATACATTTAATGGGGAGGAGGATGTGTATTATAGCAGGATATATTTGACAGAAGCGGCTATAGTGGATGTAGATATACAAAATGCTATGGATCCTGTTGTTTCTCCAAACCCCGGGCATGGTGTATTTCATATCACAGGAATTATGCCTTCTACTGAGATCACTATTGTTAACCTCATAGGTGAGTCATTGCAGCATTGGAATGTGACATCTTTTGAAACCAACATTGATATCAGTAATTACGCTGCAGGAGTATATTTCCTGCAATTCACAACATCCAACGGACTGAAATGTGTTGAACGCCTTATCAGGAATTGATTCCCTTTAGTGTATTCAGTTCTCCTTATGATCCTGCAGCGCTACTATTCTTGGAGGCCTGTACTTGAATCGGGCCTTGAAAAAAATGTACTGCAAAACTTGCAAAATTGAATAATTGTTGTATTTTTAATGAATGCCTTTACTCGTGTATGGCTTCTCTTTAGCATAAATTGTTGTGGCTAAGGAATGCATTGAAAGGGTTCTGTATATCATATATTGGACTTCAAATTTGATTAAATTAAGGTCTTAACCATTATAGTAATTACTATTTCTCATATTAACAAAATCCATTTCTATGAAAAAGCATTTTATTTTACCACATGGCTTATTGCTTGTAACTATTTTATTTTATGCACCAGATTGCTTTGGACAGGCAAACATTAATTTGTCAAATCTAGGGCCAACATCTATTAACCAAAACTTATTGCCAACCAGTAATAATTCGAGGAACTTAGGATCTTCCGGGAAATCATGGAAAGAGTTGTTTGTGGATGGGAACATTTATCTGGATGATGCCATTTTTATTACAAATAGAAATGTAATCAACAATACATTTATTGGGAACTCTGCCGGCAATGTAACTATAGGTAATTCAAATACAGGCATTGGATATCAATCAATGTTATTTAATTTCGCTGGCGCATATAATACTGCTGTAGGACAGTCATCGCTTTTATCAAACACAAGCGGTAGTTTCAATTCTGCATTTGGGGTGAATGCGCTGTATACTAATACCACTGGAGGTGAAAATACAGCATTAGGATACCAGGCGTTAAATTATAATACATCCGGATCCTATAATACCGCAATAGGATTGCAGGCAATGTTTAATAATACCAGCTCCTCTGATAATGTTGCTATAGGTTACAAAGCATCATTTACAAATACAACCGGTTTATACAATTGTGCAGTAGGCAGCTATGCACTTTATTCGAATATGGGTGATTATAATGTTGGAATTGGCTATTCATCCCTACGGCAGAATGTGACTGGTTTCGAAAATACTGCGGTTGGAAATTTCTCGATGCAAAATAATTATTCAGGGTATTACAATACTGCAATTGGGCAGTCATCGCTCATGTCTAATTACAATGGTGTTAGTAATACTGCTTTAGGGTATACAGTGTTGACCAATAATACAACTGGTATTTACAATACAGCATCCGGAAGTTTTGCAATGGTTACGAATACTTCAGGAAGTTTCAATATTGCAAGTGGAGTAGGAGCCTTGTTTTCAAATACAACAGGTAATAATAATACTGGTATGGGAACATTTTCGTTATACTATAATTCCACTGGAAATAATAATACAGCTACTGGGTATAATGCCTTGTACCTAAGTGGCACAGGAAGTGATAATACGGCAATCGGTTCCAATTCCTTATGGATCAATTCATCAGGAAGTGACAATACAGGTGTGGGCAGTTTGACGTTGAACGGGAATGTATTGGGGAATGGAAATACGGCCATAGGTAAAAACGCCTTATTGAGCAATCATTCAGGCTCATATAACACCGCGGTTGGGAACGGGGCATTCTCAAGCGGAACTACCTTTACAAATTCTACCGCAATAGGTTATAATGCCCAAGTGCTTGCCAATAATCAAATGTATATGGGTGATGCAAGTGTTACAGGTGTTTATTGTTTCAGTGGATTATTTACCTCTTCAGATCAACGCTTTAAAGTTAATGTAGAAGAATCCGTCCCGGGGTTGGAATTTATTAAAAAGCTGCGCCCCGTTCAATATAACTACGATATGGATAATATAGCTCAATATCTAAATACTCCGGACAGCGCTAGGTTAAAAGAGTCTGAAGCCTTGAAAGGTGCGATTATGTATTCCGGATTTATAGCTCAGGAAGTTGAACAAGCCGCTCAGGAATTGAATTATGATTTTAGCGGCATAAGTAAACCTAAAAATTCAGATGATTATTATGCATTGAACTATGCAGAGTTCGTGGTGCCACTGGTACAAGCAGTAAAAGACCTTGATTCTGTTAATGAAAAGCTGCAAGAAACAAATCAACTTTTGGAATTGCGAATCGAAAGATTAGAAGAATTGCTGTATTCAAAAATGGCATCTGAATCGAATTCGCAGACTGGCATATTGACAGAAGAGAAATCTGTTTTTCTCGGTCAAAATACACCAAACCCG
>JAYRVB010000036.1:0-8740 GCA_041918775.1 Chitinophagales bacterium | reverse complement strand
TGGAAGTAATGGATACCAACGGGAGCTGGGTAGCCGTAAAAACAGCACCTAATGAGATCGTGGTGAATGTGGGCGATATGTTGCAGCGACTCACCAATAATGTGCTGTGCTCTACCACACACCGGGTGGTAAATCCACCACGCGAAAAATGGCATACCGCACGATATTCCATTCCATTTTTCCTGCATCCGAAGTCGGAGGTGCGCCTCGATTGCCTGCCGGGCTGCGTTACTGCCGAAAATCCCCTGGCCTATGGACCGATATCGGCGGGTGAGTATCTGGACGAGCGTTTACGGGAGATCGGGCTGAAAAAATAACATCCGGTTTATTCTGCCAGCCCGGAAAACCTTATACCTTTGTGTATCGCCGCAAACGGCAAACCCATTTAACCTTAATCTTATGAAAAAAGCTTGCATTCTCGCCTGTGCATCGATCATTGCACTGACCTCATTACACGCACAACAAGGACTCCATATTGGCGCTCAGGGTGGCTTCAATAGTGTATGGATACTCAACCAAAATAATTACGGTTTTCAGGAATTGGATTATTCCAGAAAATTTGGCTTTTTAGCCGGGGCTTCCGTTGGGTACAATGTTGAAGAAACTATCGGCTTTCAGGTAGATCTGAACTATGCGACCATGGGTCAGGATTATTTCGACCTCTCAAAGGACTTTTGCAACATCGATAACGATGGCGACAACAAACCGGATAAAGTGGAAACCTTCAGATATGTCGACCTGAGTTATGTGCAAATCCCGATGATGTTCAAATACACCTCTCCACGTAAAAAGAAACAAATTGTTTCAGTACACATCTTAGCCGGACCAACACTTGGATTTTTATCCGGTGCGAAAATGATGTACGAGGCTGATACACTGGCCTTATTCAATGACACTTATTTCGCCATTCCGGGAGATAGCATTGATTATATGGTTCCTGAATTCTACCAGACCGAAGCTACAGAAGATGCTAAATCTTATTTTTCTACGATAGACCTCGGTCTTACCGTTGATTTCGGTGTAGATATTTTTGTCACAAAAAACCTGTACGTAAGCCCGGCGCTTCGCTTTTATGCCGGTGCAACCGACATCAACAGCAAACCTACCCGCGAACGCCGCAAGGATATCGAAACCGGCGCATACGAAGGCGCTTCACGTAATGCTTATGGCGGGTTGTCTGTCGGGATACATTATATGCTGGATGGCAAATAATGTGCACTCAACCCAATAATACCTTGAGCACATTTATCTTTTAATTGTGCTTAATTCATTGTTGCCTGTATTGTCCGAGTGGACTCTGGCACCGAATAAAATGATAGTGATCTATATCATGGGTAAAATCCAGGCGCTTATGAGTCAGGCTACCGCTAACGCCTAGTTTTAAAAAGGGGAATACCTTTTTGTAATTTCTTTCCGTAAAACAGCGATAAAAAGCTTAAACCAAACCTATTTGGGGATGGATTCTAGTTTTTTACAATTTGAAATACCTGCACCCATGTTTTGCATGCAACAGTAACCAAATAAACCCCTGCCGCTTCGCTTGAAAGATCCAACAGTAATTGATCATTAATTATTTGACTAACAACACTAACCAGTTTACCATCAATTGTTTTAACAGATACATCGATATCCTGATACACCGATAATCTAATCATCACTAAACCATTTGTGGGGTTTGGATATAGGCAAATATCGCTCATGTTATTATCGTTTATCGCAAGTCCTTCATCACTTTGCCCATCACAATCATCATCCATGCCATTTAGAAGTTCAGGAGCGCCTGGGTAGATATCGGGGTTGAGATCGTTACAGTCGGTGGAGTCTGTGATGTAACCCGGAATATCCAAACAGGCTAAAGTGTCGACGTGTGAGTTTCCATAATTATCTCCATCCGCATCCTGATATTGCCGGGTGAAAGCAAGGTTGTCGTCTGCCTCGCCATCACAATCATCATCCAGGTAATTGCAAATTTCTTCAGCTCCGGGGTAGATGCCGGAGTCGGAATCGTCACAATCTATGTTATTGGATACAAATCCTGTTATTGATGCTGCACAAGTATCGATAGGCGCGGTAGCATCACCAAAGGTATCGCCATCTGCATCCGGGTAAAATGTGTAGATAGTTATTCCTTCATCAACAAGGATATTGCAATTATCATCCATGCCATTGCACAACTCAGTTGCATCAGGGTTAATTAAAGCAGCGGCATCGTCACAATCCCAGTCATTTTCGACAAATCCAACTAATGTACTACAAGTGGTTGAATCTATTAACGGATTACCGTAGGAATCTTCATCTGCATCAAAATAAATGGTTACGAATGCAGCATCTTCATCTGTAAGGCCGTTGCAATTATCGTCTATAGCGTTGCAAATATCTGTAAGCAATGGATGAATATCAGGATTGATATCATTACAATCCGCGCTGTCTGCAACAAAGCCTACCGGCAGACTACACGCAATTGTGTCAGATAGCAGGTCGCCAAATCCATCTTCGTCAAAATCTCTGTAGTAGGTGGTATTACACATACTCAGTTTCACTGTCCATACATTATATGAGGTATATGTTGGTGTAACATCATAGTCGATAGAGTTTGTATATCCGGCAATTACAATTTTCCCATCATCAGACTTAATAGCTGCATGAGGCGAATCCTGTAGCGATCCTCCGATAGTCTTTTGCCAGATAATTTCCCCCATTGAGTCAATTGCAAATAGCCATTGGTCCGTTCCGTCATAAATAAATTCGATGTCCTCTCCTTCATATGTTGCTGCTACCGTTACCAAGAACTCGTTTTCATTTATGGCAACCAAGTCAGACCCAGCTTCAATTCCCATGCTCCCATAAGCTTGCCCGGATAAAAAATTCCCATCAGCGTCAGTTTCAAAAACCCATATATCTGTGATACCAAGGTAGCCAGCTACTAGTCCATCATCCGATTGCGTATCAGCCAGTACCATCAAGTTACCATCTTGCGTTTCTATTACTGCAGTCCCATAATCCGGCCATGAACCCCCAAAGGTTTTTACCCAAATCAGCTCGCCATCAGGTGAAATTTTTAATAGTTTAGCATCATAGTCTCCATATCCGGTGAGAATATCCCCATCATACCCATTAGACTTTGCAGCTATAACATAGTTCCCATCCTGAGTGCAAATAATATCTTCAGCCGAATCACTAGAAGTTGACCCATAGCTCATATTCCATATGAGGTTACCAAACTGGTCAAATTTAGCCACCCAAATATCAAGATTACCGGCAGCACCATGGTGGCCGATAATATCTCCGTCATTTGATTGACTAGTACCCATGACTATATACCCTGTATCATCTGTAGTAATTATAGACTTTGGTGTATCATTATGACTTCCTCCATAGCTATGCTGCCAAACAATTTCCCCAAATTCGTCTAGCTTTAATATCCAAACATCTGCTAGGCCATTATTACTCGTTAAGTCTCCATCTACCGACTCGGCATCGGCTACAATTATATACCCCCCGTCATGAGCTATACATGTAGCGTTTCCATAGTCATAATCGCTTCCACCGTAAGTTCTGCTCCAAATAATCTCACCAACAGCGTCTGTCTTAACTACAAATGCATCAACAAGCCCATTATTCATGTCAATGTCACCGTCTACTGAATGAGTATGCCCAACGATTAAAAATCCACCATCTGCCGTTTGTATTATTTTATTCGCTCTATCATCGTGATTTCCGCCATAGCTATGCTCCCAATATATTTCCGACGCTTGTGAGAATGCCACAAGTTTTACAAATACTAACGATAATAAAATTGCAGATTTTACTTTGAAAAAATTACTTATACCACCTAATAAGGGAGTCGAATGAGATATATCTGTAATTAGGGGAGTTTCTGACATAGTGTTAATATAAACAATTTGCAATTTACAACTTAAAAAAGTAAGTTCCAATTTGTTTATTCAATTCACACTTATTCCTTTTTATTATGAAAACCAAAGTATTGATTATCAATCAATTGTGGAATCACCCACTATTAATCAGCTTCCTGATCACAATGTTGGTTAAGGTTCATCTCAGTGCTAATTTATCGAACTTCAGAAGGGAGATATGAACGATGTCTTTTCAATTTATCCTAACCCAACCTCAAGCTACTTCATTATTGAACAAAAGAATACGACTCTTACAGATCTAGAGACCATGGATGTATCTGTTTACTCGATACTTGGTCATTTGGAATTTAGCGTATCCATTGCCGAAGGTCGAAGTATTGACGTCTCTCAATTGCCTTCAGGTGTGTATAATATTGTAATTAAAACTTCCAATGATCACATAGAGTCTGACCTCTTGGTGAAAATGCAATAAATGGATAGAATGTAAAGAACTCATTCCAAAAAAGCCGCCGATTCTGATCGTGCGGCTTTTTTAGATCAGTGGGTTTTCCCGAATACTGAAATCGGTACACACAAGGTAGTACCACTCAAAGCCATAAACATCAAATCTGTTGCAACCTCCTAAACAGCCGCGCACTTGCTAAGCTCCTGAAGGGCTTCGTGTAAGTCGCATGCGAATCTGCTCGCCGATCTGTTTGAAGGATTGAAAGTTGAGTGGAAATTCCAACACTACGTGGAGGAAGCTCAGGAAGTATAAACACATCAACCCGGTTTCGTAGTTTGTGTAATACAAAGCCACTGCAGCAGCCCACAAAATAAAAATACTCACCAACCAGCTTTTGGGCACATCATGCCATTTGATGATTGATGTTTTGCTGAACCAATTGAGATAGTGGTAGGTATAAGCGTAGGCAATGAATCTGGTGATCAGAATGCCTGTGGAAGAACCATAGATCATATCGGCAGAAGGACTATCGATATGCAAAAAGGATCGAAAGATCTGCTCATTCAAAGTGAAAAAAGAAACATCATAAGAACCTTTTGCATAATTACTAATCGTATAGCCGCCGCCGTCAGGCGCAATCAGGAAGAAGCTGAAGGCGCAACCAAGGAATACCAAAATACTGATGTATCCGGAGGTACTTTTACTTTTTAATGCGCCCACTAAAATGAATGCACCGGTAAACAGGAATACGTGGATCAAGGTTGGTAAAAACATGGCAAATAATACCTCGGTGAACGCGTTCATGCGTATCAAAATGCCGATGATGATCGCCACAATGCAGGAAACCAAACGCGCTGTATTGTCCTTGATCAACACAAATATCAATGATACCGCAAAGGCAATAAAAATAAGCGCAGTTGCCGGGTTCTCGTTGGAGAGAAACATGATAAAATCATACTGCCCGGGTTTGAGGATGATCTGCCCGGCTCCGTTGCGCACGGCAGTATGCGAAATGATATAGGTAGAGATGGCCGGAATGGCGATCAGCAAGGTGATCAATACTAAGGGAAGGTAGTCGTATTTCTTCGGACTGAAGTACTTTCTTTTATGCAGCCAGCCGATCTCGGTCAGGTAGTGCAAGGGTCCGAGAACGGCATACGAAAAAAGGAAAAGCTCAAAAGGGATAATAAATGCCACAATGGCTGAAAAGAGCATCAGACCGATGTTGACATAATTGACTTGCGTTGTTGTCATAGGAACAAATGTACAAGATAAAGGGCATCTCAGAAAGAACCTGCAAGCAGGAAATTGCCGAAATGCCCTTTTTTAGTGAAAATACCCTGATCAACCCGCCGATTCAGACTGACCACCGGCAGTGCTCAGTGAAGCCAATTCGCGGTCGATCCAGTAAAGCCCACGCTTATCTTCAGGTCCGAGCAGGTCAATTTTATCGAGTACCGTGCGGAAAAGTTTCTCCTCTTCATGCTGTTCAGCTACATACCATTGCAGGAAATTGTATGAAGAGTGGTCTTTTTCATTCATACAAAGGTCCACAAGGTTGTTGATTGCCGTAGTAACAGCCACTTCGTGTTCAAAAACCAACTGGAATAACTCCTTCAGGTTCTTGAATTTCAGTGGAGGTTGCTTCACATTTGGGGCTTGTGCATGGCCACCGGTATCGTTAATATAGTGGAACAACTTCATCATATGCATGCGCTCTTCATCAGCATGTCCGTAGAGAAATTGTGCGCAGCCGGGCAATCCTTTAGAATCGCACCAGGAGGCTGCAGACAAATAGTAGTTAGAAGCGTAGCCTTCCATTTCTACCTGCTTATTTAATGCTGTTTCAACTTTCTTGGTCAACATAGTACATGTGTTTATGCAATGTTAAACATTCCATATCTTTTGTAGTTCGAATAAACCCAAATTTATACTTAGTCTAAAGTACCGGCGGCTGCGGCGGCTGCCACTGCGTCATTTCCGGAAGCACTGGTCTGGCCAAATTTTGGACAATCGCAGTTCTTTCCGCCTTCACACGAAGCGGCGGTGGAGGCGAGCATGACGGCAACAATGCCGATCCAAAGGAGTTGTTTCGTGATTTTCATAGCTTTGCGGCTCTAAATTACAGTATTCGGTGCATTCCGAAGCTGAACGAAGCAGAATTAACGTTTATTGCCGTGGAAGTAGCACCGCTGCACATATTAGTTGCCCCGCTTGACTGGGGACTTGGACATGCCACGCGCAGCATCCCGATCATACGTGCCTGCCTGGAAAAAGGGCACAAGGTGACGATCGCCTCCAGCGGACGTGCTTTGGCACTCTTGCAACAGGAATTTCCACAACTGACCTGCATTGAGGTGCCGGCCTACGACATTCAATATCAGAGCAAAGGAAGTTTCGTAATGAAGATCATTGGTCAGTTAGGCAAGATCTTTAGTGGTATCCGTCGCGAATACAAAACCACCGCCGAGATCGTGCAAAAGCATGGCATCCAGTTGATCATTTCCGATAATCGTTACGGCTTTTACCATAAAAAGGTGCACAGTGTGATCATCACCCACCAAATGATGGTAAAGCTCCCTCAGTTTAAACTTGCAGAACCATTTATTTATTTATGGCTGCAGTTTCAGCACAGCAGATTTCACCGGGTTTGGATCCCTGATGTGGCAGGTGAACCAAATGTGAGTGGCGACCTCTCCCATGCCTATCCCCTATTAAAACGCGCAAGCTATATTGGTGTGTTGACGAGATTTACTGCACAACAGCAACCACAAAATACCAACAACAGCGTATTGGTCATCATCTCAGGTCCTGAACCACAGCGAACCCTTTTTGAAGATATTATTCTGGATCAGGCCCAACATATCGACCGCGACTTTATTATTGTGCGCGGATTATCCGACAGGCAGGAAGATCGCATGCATGCGCCGAACATCCGCATGATCTCGCATCTGCCGGGAGAAGCATTGTTTACATTGATCCAACAGTCCGCTGTAATTATCAGCCGAGGAGGCTACAGCACTTTAATGGATCTGGCACAGTTACATAAGCGTTGCATTTTTATTCCAACGCCCGGACAAACCGAGCAGGAATATTTAGTGAAGGCACTTGCGCAAAAGAAACTTGTGGTTGGTATGGATCAAAATCACATCGCACTTGCAAAGGCGCTGCAGGAAGTGGAACATGCCACAGGATTTCATGTACATTCCGACACACAAAGCTTCGTAACACACCTGGATGCAGCGATAGCCGCTGCTGCCGCATCACAGCGCTAAATGTTGCGCGTGTAATTGTCTGCCGAAAAATATACTTGCATGTGCATCAAATGCAGATGTGTCATCCGTCGTAAAAAATTGCAATGCTCCGTTTTTGCTGCACCTCGCATCCAATACCGGATGGCGGAATAAATAATCAGCAAGACTGGCGGCTACAATTTCCCCCTGCGAAATGATCCGCGTTTCAGGAGCCGCCAATGCGCGCAACTTATCGATCAATAGCGGATAGTGGGTACAACCCAACAAGATCGTATCCATGTCCGGTGCCTTCGTTTGGAGATTACGCATGTGTTGTGCGATAAAATAATCCGCGCCGGCATGCAGGTGTTCATTATTTTCAATAAGTGGCACCCACATCGGGCAGGCCTCCTGATATACTTTAACCCCGGGCCATGCTTTAGCGATCTCGATCACATAACTTTCAGATTGCACCGTTCCGGTAGTGGCAAAAACGCCTACTGTTCCGGTTTGTGTCATATTACCGATCATTTCGGCTGTTGGTCTGATCACCCCAAGTACCCGTCTGTCGGGATCGATGCGTGGAAGGTCATGCTGCTGGATCGTGCGCAATGCTTTTGCCGATGCGGTATTGCAGGCCAGGATCACCAGCTGACAGCCCATGTCGAAAAGCTGTTCTACGCATTCCAGCGTGTAGGCATACACAGATTCAAAACTCCGATTGCCGTAAGGGGCGCGTGCATTATCGCCCAGATAGATAAAATCATGCTGCGGTAATACACGCACGATCTCTTTCAACACGGTAAGTCCACCGTAACCTGAATCAAATACTCCAATTGGATGTGCTTGCACAAGGCAAAATTACGTCAAATTGCAGATACAGCCTTGCTGCCTTAAAATTCAAACGAATGGAAAGCCTCTTTCTCTGAGAATTCGAATGGATTCGGATTAAAGTAATTAGCAAAACTATCCCAGATTGCCTGATTCTTGGCTACCCATTTATCAAATCCATCGGGATCACCCATCATAAACAGCCAATAATTGTATGCATCATAATGCCCGAGGTCGCTCAGTTTCTTTTGAAAATCGAAAATGGCTACATCATGGTGTTTATGTAAGTCCATTTGGTAATAGGTATTTAGTGTTTGCTGACGTATACGCACCAATTCTGCGAGATTGATCGAGTC
>JAYRVB010000035.1:0-2236 GCA_041918775.1 Chitinophagales bacterium | reverse complement strand
GTCCCTGATAGGTATACTCATACGCAATAGCGAGCACATCATCAGGCTGCAGGGTGGTATTGAGGGAGATATATCCGAGTAAAGGATTGAAAATATAATCTGTAGGATCGAGTTTGCGCATTCGGGCCTTTTCGTAATCGCGCACAGCTTGCATATTAAATGCAGGGCCTGATAAGGTACTGATGACCGTATTCAAATCTCTGGTTCCGGGTGTACCGAACAACTGGCTATACAATGTGTTCGCATCATTTGATGGCACACCTCCGGGGCTGGTACTTTGAATACCGCCGCCCGGGTTTATTTCGCCCCAATAAATGGAATCCGGTTCACCGAGATCAGCGAAGGCAACGATATCGCGCGTATTCATGGTTTCACCTGTTGAGTTGGTTACCCAAACCTCTACGCGAGTTACGTTGACAGGTGAGCTCACGAATGGAAGTGTTTTCAACCAGCCTTCATAGCCTTTGCGGAAATAATGAGAAAGGAAGAAGTGGCGGTTTTCATCATATTGATCTGCATAGATCTCAAACGTTCTTCGCTGCGCACCGCCTTCGATCTGTATACTTTGTGTTTGTGATTTTTGCTGCGAAAGAATAGTGGTTGCGGTGAGTCGACCAAACTGCAATTCTGTTTTAATACCGAACAATGATTGTGTTCCGGAGATCAATTGTGTATTGAGTGGCAAACTCACGTTACCTGCTTCAATCGCCTGAACGATCTGATCCTCTTTGCCTTTGTAGGCGAGTTTCACCTGGTTTTCAAAATCGAAGGTTGCCTGTGTATTGTAATTGAAATCGAGTTTTAAATTGTTACCAATGGATCCTACCACATTGGCATTGATGTCCATATTGAAATCAAATCCACCTTGTCTGCGCTGCCTTTCTGTTAGGATCGGGTTCTGAATATTTTGAAAGCTGGCACCAAAGGTAAGTTCAACATTTCCCTGCGGACGTATCTCCACATTACATCCATCAAACAGGCGGCATTCGCGATCTATCTTGGCCAGTTCAATTTTTCTACCGGTTCCGCCCAGGATATTCGATGCGTCTGAGCGCTCTTTCCAATAATCTTCAATCGCTTGTTGTTCCTGAGCTTCTATGTAATCTTCAAAGGTGATGTATTGAGGGTTCTCAATAAAATCACCGCCGATTTCGTTTTGAATCAGGTATTCGTTTGTTTCGGGGTCATAATATATCGCTGGTGGGGTAGTTGGCTCCAGGTCGAAATTGTTGCCATCGTCTTCAAAAGGGTTGCCATTTTCCTCATCGGGGAAAGGGTAAGGAAGGGTAGGAGGGGTATCTACAGGGAGGGTAGGTGTCAGGGCATAGGCATCCGAAGCATCGGGGTATGCGTGTACCTCGGGTTTTGTATACATCACCCCGGCTATTGCGGTGGCACCAAGGGTGGTTCCTATGAGTAATTGGGGAAATAATCTCGCAACTGACAAAACACCTCCTTTACAAGTTCTTCAACGCTAATTTGATCAGGCTTTCTACATCTTTAGGATCGGGGTCGGTTTTCAGTGCAGAGTTGACCGCTTTTTCACCCTGCTGCCGCGTAAATCCAAGCATCGCCAATGCACTTAACGCCTCTTCTTTTAAAGTATTGTGTGTAATGGCAAAAGAATTTTCATTGGGCGACAAACCTTTGCCCACCTTGTCTTTGAGGTCGATTACGATACGTTTAGCTGTTTTTGGTCCAACCCCCTTGATCCGCTGGATGAGGGTGTCGTTTTCGGCTAAAACAGCCTGTTCGAGTTCTGAAACCTGCATGCTCGAAAGGATCATCCGGGCGGTATTGGGTCCAACGCCCTGGACGCCTATGAGCAGAAGAAACATGTTCTTTTCGGTTTCATCCGCAAAACCATAAAGTATATGGGCATCCTCACGCACCACCAAATGGGTCAGGATCTTGCCTGAGGCCATGTTTTGGATACGTGAATATGTAGAGAGACTAATATGCACCTGATACCCAACACCATTGCATTCTACCACCACAAAAGCGGGGTTTTTTTGCGTAAAAGCACCTGATAGGTAAGCGATCATGGTATGGTACTGGTATACTGTTGTGTTCACACCCGGCGAAACACAAGCAGCACAAAGCATAGATGCCCGTGTCAGGTAGTGGTCGCAGAGTGGGCAAATTTCGTAGAAATTATAGGAATATGAAAGGATGCGGAGAAATTAATGTGCATCCGCCCTACGAGGAGAAAAAACCACGCAACCACACCCATGCC